>JANXEG010000058.1 GCA_025058425.1 Nitrososphaerales archaeon | reverse complement strand
TTAATTAAATTGTGACGATAAGTTCGGTCACTCTAAATCAGCATCTTCTAGCATAATTACATAATTACATATTCATGATTCATGATAGCCACTTCTTTTCATTTTTACCGGTTCTACAACCTTCAGCCATAGACTTCTAATCGTTCTGAAAAGGATTCTGACTTGCTATAATATTCACATTCACACGCTTAATCCATGAACTAAAAACTCGGCCGAAATAGTTACACTCATTAAACTGTGAAGCGAGATGCCTAACTTATCGCTTTGCCTAAATAGTTTGTTGCCAGCGATTGCCATAAATACACATCAGAGCGAACCGAGTTGTGCAGATTACTCCGGTCAGTCTAGAGCGATGGCACAAAGAGACTAAGGTATACGCTTCAGTCTTGGCAGCTGAACCATCGTCCAGATTCATCTTCTTTAGAGTTAAGAAGTTGAAAGAGTTATCAGAGTGGAGCCTCGGGCGGGCTTTGAACCCGCGACCCACAGCTTACAAGGCTCAACCGATAATGTCTGTTGCTCTACCGGGCTGAGCTACCGAGGCGTCCAAAAATTAATTTATTAAACATCTATTATTTTACCCTTACTTTGGTTAGGTCATGAAGGAGTAATTTGATAAAGGTGGCATATTCTTCATCGTAGAATTTAACTTCATCGTACTTCTCCATAACCTTTGCCATTTGTAGAGCCAATAGATGATAACATAATTCACTCTTACTACTGAGGGCTTTAAAGTAAAAATCTCTACATGAACAGTAAGGTATCGAAGGATCTACGATCTGATCACCTTCACTCCCAATCACGGTCCAAACTTCTCTACCACTGGGATGGAATTTATGGAACTTTACACAATTATTCTCTACCAACTTTAATGCTCTATCGAATTTTTTACCATAGGCTCGATAGGCTTCCAGTAAATCCTTGTTCAAACCAATCTACTATAAGATGGTGTGATTCTTTAAAATTTCCCAATGATCCAACGATGGATCGATAGCGTAATTCCTATCATTCTCGGAACGGACAAATTTATATTATAGTGCATAAATCAACAATTTATTGCAGAAAGGAGGTTATTAAATCGATCCACAGATCGAAGTCCTCGATACAACCTTAAGGGATGGGGCACAGGCCCAAGGAGTGACCTTTTCATTACAAGATAAAATCAGTCTGGTGGAACGATTAGACGATTTGGGTGTGAAGTATATAGAGGGAGGTTGGCCATCCTCCAACCTTAAAGATATGAAGTTCTTCAAAGCTGTAAAGCAAATATCTCTTAAAAATTCAAAGATCGTAGCATGTAGTACCACGTATAAAAGAGGATCATCACCGAGTAAGGATAAAGGGTTGAATGCGTTGCTCAAAGTCGATCTGGATACAGCAGTTATCATTGGGAAGTCTTGGGACTTACATGTGAAAGAGATACTGAAAGCGGAATTGGATGAGAATATCACCATGATACAAGAGAGCATAGAGTACTTAAGAAGCCATGGTATTCGTGTAATCTTCGATGCAGAACACTTTTACGATGGGTACAGTGCGAATCGAGAATATTCCTTAAGAGTTATAAAGGCGGCGGAGGAGAGTGGGGCGGAAGTGATCGTATTATGTGATACGAATGGCGGCACAACCATCAGCAGATTCAATGAAATTACCAAGGATGCTTTAGCTAAATTGAATACAAAGGTCGGGGTCCATTGCCATAACGATCTTGGATTGGCCGTAGCCAATACGTTGGTAGCGATCGAGCTGGGCGTTGAGCACATTCAAGGTACGATAAATGGATTTGGCGAGAGGTGTGGTAATGCAGACCTCTGCCAATTGATCCCCACGATACAATTAAAGATGGGTATAAGCGCCTTAAAATCGACGAAGCCTTTATCGGAGCAGTTAAGGTCTTTGACGGCACTTTCACGGTACGTTTATGAATTAACCAATATAACTCCAGATCCATACAAACCTTATGTAGGTATAAATGCCTTCGCCCATAAAGCGGGCATACATATAGATGCGATATTGAAGAATCCGCGCGCATATGAGCATATCGATCCATCGTTGGTTGGGAATAAAAGAAGGATCGCCATATCGGAACTTTCGGGCAGATCGGCGGTAGTCAATGAGGCACTTAAACTTGGTATAAAGTTGGATAAAGAAAGCGAAATGGTCGATAAGATACTGAATGAAATCAAAAGGTTAGAAGCGCAAGGCTATTACTTAGAAAATGCGAATGCTACAGTACACTTGATCATACTCAAAGCCATGGGTTACGATCTTCAACCCTTCACGCTAAAATTTTGGAGGGTCACTACTGAGAAGTTCGAACAGACATTCGCTACGAGTGAAGTTCTTGTTAATGTAAAGCGAGAAAGTATTCATGAAGCAGCCGTTGGTGTAGGCCCGGTACATGCTCTGGACCGTGCGTTAAGAAAGGCCCTTTTAAAGAGGTTCCCCATTTTGAGAAAGACCCAACTTATCAATTATAAGGTTTCAGTCGTGGAGAGCGGTGGAACAGCTTCCTCGGTTAGAGTCTTTATAGAGTTTAAAGATGATAATTATAATTGGGCTACAACTGCACTCTCACGAAATATATTAGAGGCGAGTATAAAAGCGCTCGTCGATGGATACACCTATCGATTAGCTTTGGAGAAATTAAAAGTTAATGGTATTAACACTAATTAATATCATAGAGGAGTAAGTGATTATGTTGTAAATGAAGAGGTCATTCGACCTGTTCATTTGGCCACATCATTTTACGTAACTCTTTACCTACTCGTTCTATGGGATGCTTCGCTAACTCACGTAAATACTTTTCGAAAGCTTCTGTACCCTCTTTCTCATAAGCCTTAACCCACTCTTTAGCAAAATCTCCGGACTGAATCTCTTTCAATAACTCTTCAGCACCCTTTCTTGCCGCTTCTGTCACCACTCTACCACCTCTCGTTAGTCCGCCATAACGGGCTGTTTCACTAACCCTTCTATACATACCTGTAATCCCATACCTATAGATCAAATCTACGATCAGCTTTAACTCATTTAAACATTCAAAGTAAGCAACTTCAGGTTGATAACCATGATCCACCAATGTTTCAAAAGCATTTCTAATCAATCTATCCACACCTCCACAAAGAACTGCCTGCTCTCCAAGCCAATCGGTCTCAACCTCCTCTTTAAAAGTAGTTTTAATCACACCAACTCTTGTACATCCAACGGCTTTTGCGAGTGCAAGAATTCTATCCCACGCTCTACCAGTATAATCCTGATGAACTGCAACCAATGCAGGTACTGAGAAGTTTTTCAGATAAGTTTCACGTAATAATGCACCCGGCGATTTGGGCGCTAACATTATTACATCTATCCACTCGGGCGGTTTGATCCATCCCCAATGAATCGCTGCACCATGTGCAAAGTCTAAAGCTTTACCCTTAGATAGATTAGGCTCTACTTGCTCTTTGTATACCTTTGCTTGGAGCATATCTGGAACTAAAAATAAAATGATATCACCTTTTGCTACTGCATCTGGTGTTTCATAAACAGTATGCCCATCTTTAATAGCATTCTCCCAACCTAAACTACCTTTAACATCCGCTACAATCACTTTTAGACCTGAATCTCTTATATTGCAAGCTTGTGCAGAACCTTGAATTCCATAACCGATTACAGCAATCGTCTCATTCTTAATAGGATCTAAACTAACATCCTTATCATACCAAATTTTAGCCAAGATCGATCCCCTTTTCTTTTAAACATCCAATTATAAATATTTTCATGTATTCATATTAGCGTACTTACACACCAAACTACTTAACTAAACATTTTTATGTAGCGCTTACTTTTGAAAGTTTAGAAGGGAAGAATTGTTGTCACAGAATATGAAGAAACCATTGAGCGTACTTCAAAAGGCTATAAATAAGCACGTCTCAATAAGGTTGAAGAGTGATTTAGAGTATAGAGGGAAGATGTGCAATGCCGACTCGTATATGAATATAATCCTTACTGATGCGGAAGAGTATAATTCAGGAACTCTTATAGCGAGTTATGGAAAAGTGGTAATAAGAGGTAGTAACGTTCTTTTTATTAAAATCGATGATGAGATTTAACGGTGAAGATCGATGGTCAGACGAGCCATACATGTGGAGCGGCTCGATACCCCTACAGTCGCAGAGATGGAGGTCGAAATTGTAGAGAGGAAAGGTTTAGGCCATCCAGATACATTCATCGATGGAGCGGCTGAATCGGTTTCAAGGGAGCTTTGTAAGTATTACATTAATGAAATCGGGATGATTCTTCATCATAATGTAGATAAAGGTCTTCTCGTTGGAGGTAGATCCAACCCTTACTTTGGTGGAGGAGAAGTATTAGAACCAATATACATAGTCGTTGCGGGAAGGGCTGTCTCCAAAATATTAAAAGATGGTAAGGAGATACTGTTACCCATAAATGAAATCGCAACATCGGCCATTAAGAATTACATAAACTCCACATTCAGATTCCTCAATCCAGAGAAGCACTGTGTCATCGAAGCGAAGATTAAACAAGGCTCGGTAGATCTCATATCCATCTTCAATAAGAGGCAAAATATACCACTCGCTAATGATACTTCCATAGGTGTAGGCTTCGCACCCTTTACGCCATTAGAAGAGCTCGTCATGAAGACTGAAAAGTTTTTAAACTCTAAAGAGCTAAAAAAGGAGCTCCCTGAAATCGGAGAGGATATTAAGGTTATGGGTTTAAGAAAGGGGCGAGAGATCGATTTAACGGTCGCGGCTGCAACGATCAGCAGTTTGATCCCCGACAAGAGCCATTATATTAGCATCATTGAAGAAGTTAAAAATAAGATCGAAGATCTTGCAACGAATATTACAGATCTTAATGTAAAGGTTAATGTGAATGCTGGAGACGACTACTCAAAGGGGATCTTTTATTTAACAGTAACAGGAACATCGGCCGAAGCTGGTGACGATGGTAATACGGGAAGGGGGAATCGGCCGAGTGGTCTTATAACACCTATGCGCCAATATTCGATGGAAGCCATGGCTGGAAAGAATCCTGTAAATCATACGGGTAAGTTATTCAATATATTAGCACAGAAGGCTGCAAAAAGAATCTACGATGAGGTAGCTGGGATAAAAGAGGTTTATGTGAGGTTATTGAGCAGAATAGGTGCACCCATCGATCAGCCACAGATCGCTAGCGCAGCTATCGTGATCGATAAGGATGTATCGTTCTCCAATGTGAAGTCAGAGGTAGAGTCCATCTTGGATGATGAAATTGCTCATGTTACAGATCTAACCCCATTAATAATTAACAGCTCCCTCTTCAAACTCTAATAGGTAGATGATCGCTCCATCCACGCACATAAAATGTAGCTGCTTCTAACGGGCAGTCCACATCAAACTTTCTTCGAAAGAATGTAATGATATTTGAGACATCTCTATCAAGAAGTATCGAGGAGTTTGGGTGGTCTTTGCTCACCGCTTGAGGCCAATCGATTATGCATATCTTCTCACCATCATAAAGTATATTATACTCGCTCAAATCGCTACTCACAACACCACCCTCGAGATAGGCCCTCCTTAAATTCGATAGTATATCGATCAAAACCTTTCCTGGATTATCGAGGCTCTTCCACTCCGACAATCTACTTCCAAATACCTTCTTCATTAAGATTGCATGCCTCTCTACAGCGATAGGTTCAGGTACACTAATACCGATTGGATAGAGCTTCTTCAAAACATTATATTCCCTCTTCGCCGCTTTTATATTCACTACCAACCACTGATGGCTCTGTAAAGGAGAGGTGTATGAGCGCTTCCTCTTTATATCTCTAAAACTGATCCTCCCGATTCGAAAGAATTTGATAGCGTATAGCTCCCCTCTATCATCGATGGCCTCGAAAACATCGGCTTCTTTACCTATCCCTAAAGCCCTCCCCATACCACTTATCAAGCCCCTCTTTACAAATGCGTTGAGTGCTATTACATCAAGGCCGCTTGAGACGAGAATGTAGCCTCGTGTACCTTTTACAATGAAGCCTTTCGCATTCAACCTACTCAACCTATACTCAACTTCGTCGATGTGAATATTCGTAGAGTGTGCTATGTAATCTGCAGGCACCTGTTCACGGGCCCCTAAAACCTTTTCAATAGCCAAAAGTACTCGAAGATCTTCAGGTTCGAGCTCTTTTAGAGATCTAGCAGCCTGTTCAGCAGATGACAAATGTGCACCTCACAACCATGTTTAATAGATATTCTCACTCCACCCATTTATCTAAAACTTCTTTACCCTTAGCGGTAAGAGAGTAGTACCACCTACTCGGCCTTCCTAAAACCTTCTTTGTATGGGTTCGAGTGATTAAGCCGGCACGCTCCAACTCTGACAGATGTTGATAAACGCTCGGGATCTTAATATCCATTCTAAACCTTCTTGATAATTCTTTCCAAATCCCGTAGCCGTGCAATTCAGAATCACGAATTAAACTCAATATCCTCATCTTCGTCAAACCTAACTTAACAGTAAATTTATGCTCTTCTAACCTCCTAACTATCACATCGACACTCTTTACCCTCTCGACAAAACCTCTTGCAGTAATTGGGTCTTTAAGGCCACTACCCGTAATCACACATACGATCTCCTCATCCTTATCGATGCTACCATCTTCAATCAACTTTTTAACACCTGCGATCGTCGATGCGGCTGCGGGTTCGGCGAAGACACCCTCCATCTTTGCCAATAAACTCATAGCCTCCAATATTTCTTTATGTGATAAGATCACCGCTGTACCATTAGACTCTTTTAAAGCTTGAATGGCTAGGCGCCCTAGTGATGGTTCTTCAATCCCTATATCTACCATAAGCCTACTCATCCGACCAGAAGCTTCGACATGATCCTTTCCACTGAGGAATGAAGTTGCGATTGGGGCTGCTTCTGCAAATTGTACACCAACCAATTTCACATCGATGTGCTTTAGAAGGTCCAACTCGAATAACTCTTTAATAGCTTTCCAGATCATCGATATATGCCCACCACTGCCCATAGGTAAAACGATTCGATCGGGTGTGCGCCATCCGAGCTGTTCACAAATTTCATAACCAGTGGTCTTTATACCTTCTAAAAAGTAGGGATTGGTAGAGGAGATCAGAAAATTGGTCTCAGCCAATTCTTTGGCTTTGATCTGCGCTTCTTTATAACTTTTTGCAGATTCTACCCTACTCCCATAAGCGATCATCTGATAGAGTTTACCTAACTCGATCGTAGGGGGTATGAAGATTGTGCAATCTAACCCTGCTTTTGCGGCATAGGCAGCTAACGAAGCTCCAATATTACCCGTAGTTCCACAGCAGACCGAATAAAAACCGAGCTCTTTCGCTTTTGAGACTGCGACCGCTACTCCACGATCGGTAAAAGCACCCGTGGGGTTTGTCGTTTCATTCTTGAGGAGGATCTGTCTTATCCTTAACTCATTCGAAAGTCTCTCACACCGGTGCAGATATGTCCCGCCTTCGCCCAATGAGACGATATTATTCTCATCAAACACCGGTAGAAGTTCAAAATACTTCCAGATCCCTCTCCTCCACATATCGAAACCTTTCTCTCTAATCCTCTCCTTAATCGTCTGATAAGAGTACTTTGCGATGAGGATTTGATTACAAGATGGGCATAATAGATTCTTAGATTCAGGTGCTTCGACCCTACGGCAATTCGTACAGATTAGCT
>JANXEG010000057.1 GCA_025058425.1 Nitrososphaerales archaeon | reverse complement strand
ATCTAGACAGAAAGGTCAAGCTTTATCGTGACATCATCTATAATGAAGGATCTTTATCGAATGATATGATATGATATGATATGATATGATATGATCGACAAAAGTAAAATAATGCTGAGTAAAATTTAAGATGCGATTGCAACGTGCGTAACGTCGTTGTATTCTGGAGTGGTGGGAAGGATAGTTGCTTGGCATGTTATGAAGCTACTCTGCACGGTCTAACGATCTCTTATCTCCTCAACTTTACAGTGAAAGATAGACCCCACCTTCATGGAGGTCCTGAATCGATACATGCTCAATTACGAGCGATTGGTCTACCATTCATTCAAAAGGAGACCACATGGGGTATGTATAGAGAGGATGTTGAAGATGTAATCAACAGATTAAAGAAGGTGAATGTGAGTGGAGCGGTCTTTGGAGATATTCACCTAGAAGAGCATAGGAGTTGGATAGAGAAGCTCTGTGATAGATTGGGCATCTTACCATACTTCCCTTTGTGGAATAGAGATCCCATAGAGATCCTCGATACCTTCGTATCGAAGGGGTTTGAGGCGATCGTGATCAGCGCAAGGGCTGATCTATTCGATGAAGGATGGGTCGGAAGAAGGATAGATAGGAACTTCATCAGAGATTTGAGTAGACTTAGGGATAGGATCGATCTCTGTGGAGAATTTGGTGAATACCATACATTCGTTATAGATGGCCCAATATTCAGAAAGCGCTTAATGATAAGTCTTGGTAAAAAATCGTTAAAGGATGGTTATTGGTCCTTAGATATCTCAAACCTTATCTTAAAGGATAAGGAGTTTTAAAGATTCAAAGGTTATTAGATCGTTGGGATATTACGAATTCGAGTGAAGGGTCGTTGAGCGATTATACGTTGATAACAGATTACGATGTATACTTATTCAAGCAGGGCAGACATTACAGACTTTATGAGAAGTTCGGTTCGCACATCGTTGAGATGGATGGTAAGGTTGGTACATACTTCGCCGTCTGGGCACCGAACGCATCCAATGTATACGTAATGGGAAGTTTTAACGAATGGAATCCGGAATCCCATCCCCTCTCCCCTCGCCCAGATGGATCTGGTATATGGGAAGGCTATATATCTGGAGTGGATGAAGGCACATTATACAAGTATCGAATAATCTCTAAGAATCGTAATTATTGGGCCGATAAGAGCGATCCTTTCGCATACTACTTTGAAGTACCTCCAAAGACCGCATCGATCGTATGGAGCCTAGATTATGAGTGGAAGGATGATGAATGGATGAAGAATAGAAGAGAGTACAATTCTCTCGATGCACCATTCTCCATATACGAAGTCCATCTGGGATCGTGGAGGAGAGTACCAGAGGAGGATGATCGATGGTTAACTTATAGAGAGATGGCACACCATCTGCCCAAATATGTGAAAGAAATGGGCTTTACACACGTCGAGTTCATGCCAGTCATGGAGCATCCATTCTATGGTAGCTGGGGGTATCAGATTACGGGCTACTACGCACCGACGAGTAGGTACGGTAAACCTCAAGACCTCATGTACCTCATCGACCAATTACACCAACATGGAATAGGCGTTATACTCGATTGGGTCCCATCACACTTCCCTACGGATGGATATGGCTTGGTCTACTTCGATGGTACTCACCTATACGAATATGAAGATTGGAGGAAGCGTTACCACCCCGACTGGAATAGTTACATCTTCGATTACGGTAAGAATGAAGTGAGATCTTTCCTGATAAGTAATGCGCTCTTCTGGCTCGATAAGTACCACGCCGATGGTCTCAGGATCGATGCCGTTGCATCCATGCTATACTTAGATTATTCACGTAGAGAAGGTGAATGGGTTCCAAATATATATGGCGGGAAGGAGAATCTTGAGGCCATATCTTTCCTTAGGGATCTGAATGAAGCGATTTATAGATACTACCCAGATGTGCAGGTGATCGCTGAAGAGTCTACAGCGTGGCCGATGGTATCTAAACCAACGTACGTGGGAGGTTTAGGCTTTGGGATGAAGTGGAATCTGGGCTGGATGCACGATATTCTCAACTATCTATCTAAGGATCCCATATATAGAAAGTATCATCATAACCAGCTCATCTTCAGCATCTGGTACGCTTTTTCTGAGAACTTCATCTTACCCTTATCACATGATGAAGTCGTGCATGGTAAAGGCTCTCTAATCAACAAGATGCCCGGGGATGATTGGCAGAAGTTCGCCAATTTGAGGTTATTATTTGGTTATATGTACGCCCATCCCGGTAAGAAGCTACTCTTCATGGGAGGGGAGTTCGGCCAATGGTCGGAGTGGAACCATGACAGGAGCCTCGATTGGCACCTCCTCGAATATCCTAAACATCAAGGGCTGCAGAGGTTGGTGAGGGATTTGAACAGCATATATAGAAGAGAGAGGGCTCTACATAGGTCCGATTTCAGCCCAGATGGTTTCGAGTGGATCGATTTCAACGATTGGGAGCAGAGTGTTATAAGCTTCATTAGAAGGGATCGAGAATCTGACGAAGTTATGCTCATAGTCTGCAACTTTACCCCAGTCCCCAGAATCGGCTACAGAGTAGGTTCGCCTAGAAAGGGATTCTGGAGAGAGTTACTGAATACAGACTCTGAATACTACGGCGGGAGTGGTCTGGGAAATCTGGGTGGTGTGGAGGCCGTTCGAATTCCATTCCATAGAAGGGATTACTCTATTACGCTCACACTACCGCCATTGGCATGTTTGTACTTTAAGAGCGAGTGTAGCGAATAGAGGTAGCGATTCCATATTCTGAAGGTCCAATCTGTTATCCACTCTTTGTGAAGAAGGATACCTTTAGGGTTGGAATTAGATTTAGATAATTTTAGATAAATTAGATAAATATTTACTCTAATTCTAAATTACGTATGATGAAGAAGGTCTCGGATTATGTAGAGGGGCTTAAAGAGTATGCGATATCTACTCTAGGCAAGTTGATATCAATACCAACTGTAAACCCACCGGGAGGGATGTACGTGGATGCCGCTAACTTCTTGAAGGATGAGCTCGAAGGTATCGGCCTCGATGTGGATCTGATAGAGATACCCGATTCTTACTTGGATAGGCATTATCCGTATTCGCCACAGCATAAGGGGCATAGAAGGTTGATAGTCTACGGTAGGCTTGGTAATAGGGGGCCTAGATTACACTTCAACGGGCACTACGATGTAGTTCCGGCTGGTGGTGGGTGGAGGTTCGACCCCTTTAAGCCTACGATCATCGATGGGAAGGTATACGGTAGAGGGGCGAATGATATGAAGGGCGGGATAACCTCGATACTGATGATGTTGAAGGTGTTGGTGAAGTTCGATCTTATTTCGAATGGTACGTTAGAGGTCGCTTTTGTGCCCGATGAGGAGTCGAGTGGTATCGGTACAAAGTACCTGGTTGAAGAGTGTAATGTAATACCAGATTACGTGGTGGTCGCAGAGCCTTCAGGTATCGATCGGTTGGCAATAGGGCACAAGGGGCTCGTACGTGGCATGGTCAAGATCAAGGGTAGACAGGCCCATGCCAGTATGCCTTGGATTGGCGATAATGCATTTGTGAAGGCATCTGAGCTGATCGTGAAGTTCAAAGATAGATATGAAAAGATTCTATCATCGAGAAGGACCACTTATCCGGTGGATGTGCCTAAAGGTCTATACCCGACGATCAATTTAGGCGGGTATGCGGAATCGACGAGTAGAAAGGAGAGTATCGTGCCAGGTGAATTTATCTTCAGTATCGATAGGAGGACGATCCCCGAAGAAGACCCACTTGAGGTTGAAGAAGAATTGAAACACATCCTGATCGAGTCTGCGAAGGAGGTCGGGGCTGAAATCGATGTAAATATCATAACCAATATTCCAGCTGCAGCCATACCCATCGATTCAAAGATCGTGAGATTTGCATGTGGGTGTATCAAAGGTATTATTGGTAAAGATCCAAGAGTGGGCCTATCCCTTGGGAGGACGGACCTTGGCTATTATATCTTTAAAGGCTCGAAGGGGATCATGTACGGTCCGGGTAAGATTGAAGGTTCTCACACCACCGATGAATATGTAGAGCTGGATGATATAATCGTAGCCACGAAGGTCTTCGTAGCGTTAGTAACTAACTTTATGGCCCAGGATGCATGAAGGTTTGCTCAATCGCTTAGGATCGGATAAATATCAAGGCAATCAATTCTTATTAAAATTCATCTTTAACCATCAACTTTAAATTCTGCTTATATGACCTTTTATTATAGAAATCCTAGCTCTCCAAGAATTCACAGGAGGGATGGGCCCGTAACTCAGCCTGGTAGAGTGACTGGCTCATAACCAGTTAGTCGTGGGATCGAAGCCCACCGGGCCCACCTACAAAAGTTAATTCTTAACCAGTTAACCAGTTAAGAATTTTTAACCGATGAGCGATACGATAAGCTTTATAGAATGTGAGGCATGGCTCTGCCTTCTATACCAGAAGTTTTTGAGGCGTATAATCTGATGATTCTATCGTGAAAAGATCCTTTTACGTAAAGTATCTCTACATCCAGTACTCAAGGTTAGAGGTTCTTCAAATATCGCAATATCGTTATAATGATATGATTAAAAACTCTATTCCAGATATCAATTCAGAGCCATCCTCTAAACCCATCATATTAATTTCTCTATGCCTTATCCATTAATATTTATGCAACCACTTCTAATATACCGTAGGATGTCTTGAAGATGGTGGTATCGAGCGTTAGGAAGAGGGATGGAAGGATCGAGCCATTTCAAGAGAAGAAGATCGCAGATGCGATACTGAAGGCCTTCAACGCAGTCGGGCGTAAAGATGGAGAGGTTTCTAAGGAACTCGCACGCCAGGTTACGATGGAGGTCGAAAAGAACTTCGCTGGTAAGATACCATCTGTAGAGGATATCCAAGATATCGTAGAGAGGGTCTTGATCAAGAACGGGTTCGATGATGTATCCAAAGCCTACATCCTGTACCGTAAGAAGAGGAGCGAGGTCCGTGAAGCAAAGCGCTTCTTCGGTGTAGAAGATGATTTGAAGCTGAGTGTGAATGCGATAAGCGTCTTGGAGAAGAGGTATCTCTTAAAGGATTTGAATGGTAAGGTTATTGAAACGCCGAGTCAGATGTTCCGTAGAGTTGCAAGAGCGGTCGCTCTCGCTGAAAAGCTCTACGGATATCAAGATGTCTCAAAGTTTGAAGATGAATTCTATACGGTTATGAGAAATTTGGAATTTATTCCCAATTCACCGACATTGATGAATGCCGGTACGGAGATAGGTCAACTATCCGCATGCTTTGTACTCCCTGTAGAGGATTCGATAAAGGGGATCTTCGATGCGATCAAGTACATGGCTTTGATACACCAGAGTGGTGGTGGGACTGGCTTCTCATTCTCAAACCTCCGCCCCCGTGGAGATATCGTAAGGTCTACAAGGGGTGTAGCATCTGGACCGGTATCATTTATGAAGGTATTCGATGCGGCGACAGAAGTGATTAAGCAGGGTGGTAAGAGGAGGGGTGCGAATATGGGAGTTTTGAGGGTGGACCATCCCGATATCATCGAATTCATCACCGTAAAATCCAGAATCGGTGTATTGAATAATTTCAACATCTCGGTAGCCGTGACCGATGAATTTATGGAGAAGGTCTTCAGGGGTGAAGATTACGACCTTATCAACCCTAGAAATGGAGAGGTTGTGGGTAAGTTAAACGCAAGTGAGGTCTTCAATTTGATGGCGACGATGGCCTGGTCGACTGGCGATCCTGGCATCATCTTCATAGATGAAATAAATCGGCATAACCCTACACCCAGTCTGGGGAGGATCGAGAGTACCAATCCTTGTGGTGAACAGCCCCTGCTACCCTACGAATCTTGTAATCTGGGCAGTATCAACCTTGCCAAGATGGTGAAGGATGGGGATTTGGACTGGGATAGGTTGCGGGAGGTGGTGCGAATAGGTGTACGTATGCTCGATGATGTGATCGATGTTAATAAGTATCCGTTACCTCAGATCGAAGAATTGACAAAAGGGAATCGAAAGATCGGTCTGGGTGTTATGGGCTTCGCCGATATGCTCGTCCAGTTGGGGGTCAGGTACGATTCGGATGAAGGATTGAGATGGGCTGAGAAGGTTATGAAGTTCATATCTGATGAGGCTAGAAAGACCTCTGTAGAGCTGGCAGAGGAGAAGGGGTCATTCCCAAATTTTGAGAAGAGTGTATGGAAGGAGAGAGGATACGATGCGATGCGCAACGCCACCCTGACCACGATAGCACCTACGGGTACCATATCGATCATCGCAGGCTGTACGAATGGTATAGAGCCCATATTTGCAATCTCATTCATCAGAAATGTGTTGGAAGGTACCAGGTTGTTGGAGGTCAATCCGTACTTTGAGGCTGTAGCGAAGGAGAGGGGTTTTTATAGTGAAGAATTGATGAGAGAGATCGCGAAGAGAGGTTCGATACAAAATATCAAAGGGATACCGGAGGATGTGAAGAATATATTTGTGACGGCTTTTGATATAGCGCCCGAGTGGCATGTGAAGATGCAGGCTGCCTTTCAGAAGTACGTAGATAACGCTGTATCCAAAACTGTCAATCTACCCCGTGAGGCATCCGTTGAAGATGTAAAGAAGATCTTTATACTCGCTTATAAGTTGAAGTGTAAAGGGATTACGGTGTATCGGTACGGGAGCAAGCCTGAACAAGTACTATACATCGGTTCAGAGTTAAGAAGGGAGAGGGGTGATACGTTAGAGTTTGTAGGTGCGGATTCTGAATACTCTGGTGGATGCCCGACCGCTGGTATTTGCAACATATACTAACTTCAGAATTTTAGGAGTAGAAAGGAAGCATCTTTATCTTTATGTAAATAGATTTTTAGGAGATAATAAACATGTAATTATTGGCGGGGGTCGCCAAGTCTGGTCAAAGGCGCGAGGCTTAGGACCTCGTCCCTTAGGGGTTCGTGGGTTCGAAACCCACTCACTAGGTGGGCGAGTATCCCACCCCCCGCACCAATATAGTGTGAAGATGGTTGGCACTTTAGAATGTAATCACGGTGAAGGTTCGTGGGTTCAAATCCCACCCCCCGCATCTCATAGCATCCCATAGCATTCCATAAACCTTAAGATACTTCATGAGCCAAAATTTATCGTCTTGAGCCATGTTATAGATCGATCACATCCATATACCATTGAATATTCTTCATAAGAGATAGTAGGATCGTGATGATAGTACGATAAAAGTATCTGGTTCGAAGGGTGTTATCAACGCTTATCAAAAGGATTATCTTTTATCTTATAAGATGGATTAATAGTCTAACTCAGATGTTTAATACGTAGTAAAAGGCAAAAGGGAAAAATTATTGGGAATAGCTGAAGAAAAGAAGAAATTTTTAAAGAAATTGATTAAAGAGCTACATTCAGGAATACCGCCACAAGAAATTAAGTTGAAATAAAGAGGGCTGAAGAAGTGGATTTAGATAAAGGGAGTTTGCAATTCGAGACAGGGATGTTATCAAAAGAAGAGATCGAGGCTATATTAAACACAATCCCGATCGAAATAACTTTTGTAGATGGAGAAGATATAGTGAAGTACTTCAATAAAGCTGAAAAAAGAATCTTCATTCGAACGAAAGCTGTCATTGGGAGGAAGGTTCAGCTTTGCCATCCTCAAAAGAGTATCCATGTAGTGAATAAGATTTTGGATGCATTCAAGAAAGGTAA
>JANXEG010000056.1 GCA_025058425.1 Nitrososphaerales archaeon | reverse complement strand
TATCATTCAACTCCAGACCCCTCCTCATAACTTCTTCTCTAATTACATCACCCATATTCACAACTTCGAAATCGATCTTTTGAAGGCCCTTTGCGACCGTTGATTTACCCGAACCAGGCATACCTGTAAT
This sequence comes from Nitrososphaerales archaeon, assembly GCA_025058425.1. Lineage (NCBI taxonomy): Archaea > Thermoproteati > Nitrososphaerota > Nitrososphaeria > Nitrososphaerales > Nitrososphaerales archaeon. Next base: position 8,207 of record JANXEG010000056.1, on the reverse strand, counting down.
ACAGACTATAAAGCGACGAACGAATCTTGAATTTTGATCAATCATCCTTCCAACATTATATCCACAATTATAAGAATTTTAATGATTACCTTACGAATGAGCCTTCTTTAAAAGTTTCCTCTTCACGTATAGATCTCTTAACCAGACCATGATCAATATCCAACATATTACTAAGAAAGTTGCGAGGATTACCTTTACGATCGCTGTAATCAATACTCCAAAATAACCGGGTAAAAATTCCGGAATAGGTGCAACGATTTTGAAGATGATAAATGATCCTAAGAAGATTAAGAACCAGGCTACCGTGATTATTCCCATAATCGGTAGTAAACGATACTTCAAATTAGAGCCCCCAAGTAATATATGCTGTTATTAGAGCGAGGACCATCGTAAAGATTGCAAGTTTAAATATTTCTCTGACTATCTCACTTTCATTCAAAGGTCCATCTGCTAATATAAGGCGAACAAGTGTTATAGGCGCGGATGGATTTACAGAAGCGGCTAAACGATAATCTTCCAGAATTATAACGGGTCTTTCTTTTATCTCACGATGCTCTATCAATCTTTTGACACTGCTGAGAAAGAGGAATGAATTAAGGATTGCGGGTAATAGTGCAACCACTCCTACTATCTCCACACCTCCCAAGATCGTTATAGCACCATACATCGCCCCTATGGATAAGCTTCCAGAGTCTCCCGGGAAGATTTTAGATGGGTATCGATGGTATATGTAAAAAGCGAGTAAGGATGCGAGTAAAGGTAGGGTAAATATAAAAGCTGTATAATCGGCCTTTAAGATCAGTGCAAAGATAATTGGTATGGTAGCGATCATCGAAAAACCACTCACCACACCGTTAAGTACATCGATCGTGTTGATCGTGTTGGATGTAATCGTTATCGCGATCAAAACGAGTATGGGATATAAGATGGTCAGTCTAACCGTTCCAAATAAGGGAAAAGTCACGTATGGGTTGTATGTTTTAAGGATTATAATGGGCAAGCTCCCTAAGATAAGAAGTGTCGGCTTTACTACGCCACTCAATCTATAGAAGTCATCTACAATGCCTATGATGAACACCATCACTACGGTGAGGATAAGAGATATTACTCTAATATCTTGAGTTAAAATGTAAATTATAATTTCAACGACGAGTATAGGTATAACGATCGCAGGACCACCAGGCATCGGGATTCGAACCTCTCCTGGCTTATGATAATCCTTCACAGTCAGATCCTTCCTCTTCAAGTATGAGATAGAAATATTCGTAAGTATATACGTGAAGAAGAAGGTGATTATGAATGCTGCAATTGCTATAATCGCTATGGTCAACATAATCGATCGTTGTGATAACGATATACCTTCTCTTATAAATAATTTGATTAGTTCAGCACAGATAGAAAGATCAAGTCTTAATTGAGTTTATAAATCCACCATTCAAAAGATTAAAAGATTACATCAAGGTTTATAAGCTAATAGAGTAGCTATACCTTCCACAAATTTTACACTTATTACCGCATTGGTACAAGGTTTCAAAATTCCTCTATTTACAAAAGTCCATGTGCATCTTCGAAGTATGTACTACTTTGTACTACTTTCCCATTAAGAATTAAAGAATTAAATCGATTGAAGCTATTTCCTTCAAAGTATTAAAAAACCTGTTTTGTTGAACATCATCCAATAGAGTAAAGATGATGATCTTTACTGTAGTAAACTTTTTATTTAAAATTGGTTTAGCTGACATAGGATTTGTGAATGATCAAAGGTAAAGATGTACTTACTTTAATGGAACTTTCAACGCAAGAAATCGAGCAGATATTGAACCTTGCTGATAGATTCAAAAGAGAAACATCTCAAGGGATTTACAGGCCTTTATTGGCGAACCGTACTCTATGCATGATCTTTCAAAAACCATCTACACGTACTAGAGTGAGCTTCGAAGCAGGTATGTTTGAACTCGGTGGATACACAATAACCCTTACATCCTCAGAGATGCAACTATCGAGGGGAGAGACTATTGAAGATACAGCAAGAACATTATCAAGGTATGTAGATATTTTAGCTGCACGTGTATTCGATCATAATGATATAGTAAGGTTGGCAAAGGCGGCCACAATACCCGTAATCAACGCCCTTTCCGATAAATGGCACCCTTGCCAAATACTTGGCGATCTCCAAACGATTCGTGAAGTAAAGGGTAGGTTAAAGGGTTTAAAATTGGCCTGGGTTGGTGATGGAAATAACGTCTGTAACACACTTTTAATCGGATGTGCGAAGATGGGTATCGATATGGTTGTAGCACATCCTCCCGGTTATGGCCCACTTAAAGAAGCATTAGATGAAGCTTACCGATGTGCAGAAGAAAGTGGTGCGAAGATCAGCGTTACAGAAGATCCGAAGGTGGCAGTTAAAGATGCAGATATCGTAGCTACAGATACATTTGTATCGATGGGAAAAGATAATGAGAGAGAGGAGAGGATGAAGGTCTTTTTGCCGCATTATCAAGTCAATGCGAAATTGATGAGTTTAGCGAAGCCCGATGCGGTGTTTATGCACTGCCTTCCGGCAAAGAGGGGTGAGGAAGTTACAGATGATGTAATCGATGGTCCTAGATCGATAGTCTGGGAAGAAGCGGAGAATCGCAAACATACCGAGAAAGCATTACTCTGCTTACTTTTACTCGATGAAAAGAATTTGATCTAAATCTGAAACTCAGTGAATAAATGTTTATCAAAATTCTGTATCTTTCCATCAATAACTTTAATACCTTCAGATTCTAACAGACGAATCTTCTCACTTACTCCCCTCTTAAACCCTCCTACACGCCCATCCGCTTGAACTACCCTATGGCATGGTATAATGATCGGGTTTGGATTCATATTCATGAATCTACCAACCACTCTCGCAGCCCTCGGATTGCCCGCAGCCTTCGCGATAGCACTATACGTAGAAACCATGCCACGGGGGATTTGCTTCGTCAATTCATAAACTTTTTCTTTTGATATACTTTTAACCACTATAATTTCACCACACTTAATCCCACTTCTTCTACTAAATTAAGTATACGTTCTTTTTCACTGCCCAACCCCTTCCAATCTAGTACTGCGTACTTTACATCCTCTACACATCGATAGATCATTTGATGAATGATACCTCGATCTACATGATTAAGAATATACTTAGGCGCGATGGCACCGAGGGCGAAATCGGAGTTTAGAATGAATCGAGTAAACTTCTCTGAGTAATGTACGCCACCAAACCCGATTCCTACCTTATTCGCTTTAGTCGATTCCAAAAGTGTTTCCATCAAAGCTCTACTTACTATACTCGCTGCGTTTTGATCATTCCATTCGGTCGATGAAGAACCGATCTCTACGAATAGAACGGGTTTTGCCAGACTCGTTGGTCCATGGTGCATCGCTTCGATCACTATTTGATAATTAGGCACGTCTTTTCTCATCAACCATAATCTTCTCATGTACTCTCTTTGTAGACTAGGGTACGTAAAACCGAGTTCCTTACCTTTACCACCATGTTCACATTCATCAGAAAAGTTGCCCGGGAAGTGAGATGTGAGTGAAGGTAAACCTTTTTCAGATCTGTGCTTCGAAACGAAGATATAACAATTTGGTGAAAAATACCTATCTAGATGGTCTACGTGTGTAATTTCTCTATCCACATATATTAACTTTATATTCCCTTTAACATAAATGGGATCGCCTTCAAAAGTTTCTTCACTTCTTATGAATTTATAATCACTAACCAACTTATCTGCGATATTCAACCCTGCTGAATCTCGTTTAGATGCAACTATAACGTACATGCAACTATCGATGCCTCATCTCTATATTTAATGTTAATGCCAAGAAGTTAAAACCACGATCTCTATCTTAAAGAGACGATCACACTTCTAAACCTTATTTATATGGAAGAATATATAAGAGGCGTTTGTTAAAGGATTGGTTGGAGTATTAGGATGGGTTTGAAGTCGTTTCTGAAGTCTGTCGTATTAACCTTAAGACTCTCAAAAAAATCGAATAGAAGCGAATTTTTACTTTATGCGAAGCTAGTTTTATTAGGGATTGCTACCGTGGGCGGTATTGGCTTTCTCATACAGCTCATCGCCGCCATCATCAGACTTACTAGCGGGTAGATGGTGATGAGTAGTAAAGAGAATCAACCAAAGATCTTCGCTGTTAAGACGACGGGCGGGCAGGAGAGGATCGTAGCAAATTTCATAGCTACGAGAGTTTTATTAAAGGAAAAAAGAGTCCACTCTATAGTCGTCTTAGATTCATTAAAGGGCTATGTCCTTTTAGAAGCTGATAATCTACAAGTAGTAAATGAGGTAATCAGTGGATTTAAGCATGTAAAGAGCCCGGTTCCCGGAATTATACAATTTTCCGATATAGAGAGATTCCTTGTTACAAAACCCATAATTTCTGAGTTAGAAATTGGCGATATCGTAGAGGTGGTGGCTGGACCATTTAAAGGTATGAGGGCGAAGATCAATCGAATCGAAGAAGCGAAGTCTGAAGTTACCGTAATTTTATTGGATGCGCCCTACCAACTCCCAGTCACCATAGATGCCAACTATCTAAAGATCGTTCAAAAGGTCTCTAAAGTTTAATCATTAAGAAAGGCTTATAAAATCAAAGTTTATATAAATGGATGTCGATTTGATCGAGACGATCCTGTTATAATCTTCGAAATGGTTATAATGAACTTCTGTATTGTGAGGGGGTGTAGATATGGGTGAGAAAAAGACCGTCTCTTTATTGGTCGTTGGTGGAGAGGCCACAGCAGGCCCACCCTTAGGCCCGGCCATAGGGCCTTTAGGTGTGAATGTAATGGCCGTCGTGAATCGAATCAACGAATTGACCCGTGAATATTCAGGGATGAGGGTCCCCGTTGTTGTAAGTGTCGATCCTGAAACAAAGCAGTTTGATGTAGAAGTGGGTATACCTACCACATCCGCTTTAATCGCGAAAGAAGCAAGAATCGAAAAAGGTTCAGGGACACCAAATACCAATTACATTGGTAACTTAAGCATGGCACAAGTGATAAAGATCGCCCGATTGAAGGAGCGGCAATCCTATGGAAAGAGTTTAAAGTCTTTGGTAAAAGAAGTCTTAGGCTCCTGTGTTAGCATGGGTGTTAAAGTGGAGGGGAAGAGTCCAAAGGATGTGATTAAAGAAATCGACCAGGGTCTATGGGATTCCCAACTAAAGGAAGGTTAGCATGAGTTGAATAAACACATAATAATTCACACTTGTAACCTAAATCACCATAACTCTTTTAACATCCCTGATATACAAATCAAGGTTGTATTACCATGTTGGGTAAGGAACAATTGTTAGATTTGGCGAAGAAGGCCTTGGATGTTAAGGGAGAGAGAAATTTTCATCAATCGGTAGAGTTGATAATCACACTACGAGATATAGATTTAAAGAAGCAACCACTCAATATAAATGAGGTTGTACCTCTGCCCTTTGGCCCGATGAATAAGCCGAGTATATGTGTAATAGCTGGCGGTGATCTTGCTTTTAGGGCGAAGCAGATCGGTGTGGATAGAGTCATTACACCCGATGAACTCGATAAAATTGCAACCAATAAAAAGGAGGCTAAAAAGATCGCAAAGAATTTCGATTTTTTCTTAGCGGAAGCCGAGTTGATGCCGAAGATCGGTAAAATTCTTGGGCCATACCTTGGTCCAAGAGGTAAGATGCCTACACCTCTCCCACCCAACGCTCCCATCGAATCGATCGTTGAACGCTTCAAAAGATCTGTTCGAGTAAGGAGTAAGGGTCAATTGGCCATCTCATGTAAAATTGGTGATGAAGGCTTAACTCATGAAAAAATTGCAGATAACGCTATGGCTGTTATAAGTACGGTAGAAAGAAAGCTCCCGATGGGGATGAAGAATATTCGAAGTCTGATTGTGAAGACGACGATGGGCCAGCCAGTTAAGTTGATAGTTTGAGGTTGTGTAGTTATGCAAGTCATCGTTAAGGGTGAAAAAAGTAAGAAGGCTGAAACGATCAGCAAGATCGAATCTTTGATGAAAATGTATTCTGTAGTGGCGGTAGCGAAGCTTTATAAGGTACGTTCTGCCCAATTGATGGTTTTGAGAAAAAAGTTTAGAAACGATATGACGATCCTCGTCGCAAAGAATACCGTCGCATCTATAGCATTTGAAAGGGCAGGCCTTCCAAAAGAATTTACAGAGAATCTTAGTGGACAGAATGCTTTTATATTCACTAACCTCTCACCATTCAAGCTTCAATTGCTCCTGGAGAAGAATAAAGTAAATCTTCCAGCCCGAATCGGAGACGTTGCCACCGATGATATCGTAATCCCAGCTGGAAATACAGGAATACCTCCAGGCCCGATCCTCAGCGACTTTAAAGCTCTGAATATACCGACAAAGATCGATGTCGGTAGTATTTGGGTCTTAAAGGATACTGTGGTTGCGAAGAAAGGTGATGTAATCACACCGAAGTTGGCTGGATTGTTATCAAAGTTAAATATAAAGCCGATCAGGGCTGGCCTTTCGATCACGTTTGCTTATGAGAATGGTTTACTGTACAAAGAGGATGATCTTCATCTCGATCTTAATCAATACAAAGATGCAATCGTGGATGCATATCAATCGGTTATGAAACTCAGCATAGCCATTACCTATCCTACAAGAGAAACGATGCCGATCTTAATTCTGAAGGGTTTTCAAGATGCGCAGCAACTTGCATTTAATATAGATTACTATACGAAAGATAATATAGGGTTTAAACTCGCTAAAGCTCACGCTGACGCAATAGCTTTGGATCAAATAGTCAGATCAAAAGGATTCTCCTAGTGTGATTCTATTAACCGAATAGACTGGATAGGCCAACCAACGCTTCTTCTTCTTTCTTCTCTTCTTCCTTCTCCTCTTTCTTCGGAGCTTCGGCTGGTGCTACCGTCGGTGTCGGTTGAGTAACAACAGGTGTCGCGACGGTCGTTTTTAAGACTTCATCGATATTCACTTCATTCAACGCTGCGACCAGTGCTTTAATCTTTACCTCATTGGGTGTAGCTCCAGCTGCCTTAATTACATTCTTTAAACTCTCCTCAGTAATCGCTTTATTTAACCTATGTAATAAGAGGGCTGCATAGATGTACTCCATGATCACTCAAAACATATAAAGTAGGCTACTTATAAAGATTTTTTCTAATTGGATGGTAGGGATCGTTAGGATAATAATTTGCCTCTTACTCCTATTAAATTTACTCCTTGAAGGTAAATATGTTGAATTTTGAAAGTTTACTATGTTATGAACAGACCAGCAAACCAGCAACAAAGATGGCTTAACCACTAAAAGTCTAAGGGGGTTTGATACAAGGTTATTAGCTAAGATCACTAGTTAAAATTTAGTGCTTAAATAAATTGAGTCTCTTCGTCACTTCGGTTTTGTCATATTTGTAAATTTAGAGCATATATAAAAGGTGAATCAAAAACTATCCTGCAAACAAACCTGTTGAGAGGTATTTATCTCCATTATCGGGCAAAATTGCGACTATTGTCTTACCTTTCCCTAACTCCTTCGCCTTCTGTAACGCAACGTACATAATCGCTCCCGAACTCATACCTATGAACAAACCCTCTTCTCTTGCAACTCTTCGTGCAACCTCAAAAGTTTTAGGTACTTCTTCTTTTGTAATCTCTACGATTTCATCAAACTTATCCTCTCTGAACAATTGTGTAGGGTATGGTTCTTTCGGATTTCTTAAACCTTGAATACTCACACCCAACTTCGGTGTTACACCTACGATCTTTATATTGGGGTTATACTCTTTTACACGCATCGAAGTGCCTACCCCTGTTCCAGCAGTCCCTATACCCACTACGACCATATCTAACTTGCCATTCATCTGTTCTAAAATCTCTTTACCAGTCGTTTCATAATGTGCTAGAATATTTGCGGGATCTTTAAATTGATCTATATCGATATACTTCTCGGGATGCTCCTTGAGCAACTTTTGCTTAAGCTCGATAGCACCTCCCGTACCTTTTTCAGCACTTGAGAGGATCAACTCAGCACCGTACGCTTTTATTATCTCTCTTCTTTCTATACTTACAGATTCTGGCATGATGATCGTGATTTTGTATCCTTTCGCTGCAGCGATCATGGCAAGTGCGATACCAGTATTTCCAGATGTTGCTTCTAAA
>JANXEG010000055.1 GCA_025058425.1 Nitrososphaerales archaeon | reverse complement strand
ACTTTAAACCTTTTGAGTAAAATAGAGTTTCCTACTACAGAAATATCACTTAATACCATCGCGATGGCTGAAATTGTAGGCGTAAGTAAAATCCCGAAATAAGGATATAAAACTCCTGCTGCTATAGGGATTGCAAGAATGTTGTAAATAAATGCCCAAAATAAATTTTGTTTGATTTTACTTACAGTCTTCTTACTTAACTCTATCGCAGAAATGACATCCCTTAGATCATCTTTTATGAGCACAACGTCTCCAGCAGATTTTGCTATATCACTACCAGATCCGATCGCTATCCCTATATCACTTTGAGTTAAAGCTGGCGCATCGTTGACCCCATCCCCAACCATTATAACGATTCTCCCATCCCTTTGCAATCTTTCGATCTCTTTTACCTTGTCTTGTGGCAAGACTTCTGCTAAAACATTTTTTATTCCAAGCTCCATAGCTACATAATTTGCAACATTTTTATTATCACCGGTCAGCATAACCACTTCTAACCCCATTCTCTCAAACTTCTGTACGGCTTCTTTAGAAAATTCTTTAAGGGCATCTGCTACTCCTATAACACCGATCGCCCTTTCATTTAAAGCGACGATTATAGTTGTAATCCCACTCTCCTGTAAAGATAAAATTTCCTTTTCAAATGCTCTTATATCGATCTTATATTCATTCATGAGGGCTAAGTTTCCGACTAGAATCTTTTTATTCTGATGCTCTACTATGACCCCCTTTCCCGGTATGGCTTCAAATTTTTCAGGATCGTCAACTTCGATCCCCCTCCTCTTAACCTCATCGATGATGGCTTTGGCTATGGGATGCTCAGAATTCTTCTCAGCGATCGCAGCCCACTCTAAAGCCTTTCCATTGATCACCTTGACGACTTCTAACTTCCCTTTAGTTAAAGTACCAGTTTTATCCAAAACGATCGTATCGGCTTTATGAATTAGCTCTAACTTTCCCGCATCCCTTATCAAAATACCAAGTTTTGCCCCGTTCCCCATACCGACCATTAGTGCTGTAGGTGTTGCCAAACCCAAAGCACAAGGACAAGCTATAACCAAGACGGAAACGCTCGCTGTCAATGCAAAAAGAAATTCTGCTCCTAAGATAAAGTACCAGATCGAAAATGTGATAAATGAAATCAAAACGACTATGGGAACAAAGTAGCCGATGACCTTATCGGCGATCCTTTGAATGGGTGCTTTGGTGAGCAAAGCATCTTCAACGAGCTTGACGATCTGTGCCAGTAAAGTTTCTTTTCCGACCCTCTCCGCCCTTATCTTCAATACACCAAATTTGTTGATCGTGCCCGCGACGACTTTATCACCCACCCTTTTATCGACGGGTATACTTTCGCCAGTAATCATAGATTCATCGACACTCGAATAGCCTTCGATAACCTCTCCATCGACAGGAATATTTTCACCAGGTTTCACTAATAGTATATCGCCAACCCTAACTTCCTCTAGTAAAGTTTCAATTTCTTCACCATCTCTGATCAATCTAGCCTTCTTCGGTTTGAGCGAAATCAACTTCTTTATCGCCTCTCCTGCCCTCTTTCTTGTCAACTCCTCTAAGAAATGGCCGAAGTAGATGGTCGTTAAGACTGTTGTCGAAGCCTCGTAAAATACATGCCCTTCAAATAGAAACGTTGCCGATAGAGAATAAAAGTAGGCTACAGAAGTGCTCAATGTGACCAAAACATCCATATCCGCGATTTTATTTTTTAATGAAAACCAAGCCCCTCTATAAAATTTATATCCAACCAAAATCTGGACGGGTGTAGCTAAAAGGAATAGTAAGATATTGTATTCATGAGAATAGTAAAACATTTCGATGATGAATACAGGTATTGTAAATACCAAACCTATTAGAAATATCGTAAGCTGCTTTCTCACTTTGTACCTTTCCCTTTCTTCGTCCAAAAATTCTTCTATTTCTCTATCACGCACCTCGTAACCGATCCTCTTAATCGCCTTCTTAATCCCTTCCTCATCGATTTCTTCAGAATTGTAAGAGATGATAGCATCCTTTGTTGCAAAACTTACAGAAGCATCGATTATACCCCTTAATCTTGATAACTCTCTTTCTATATTATTTGCACAGCTAGCACAATGCATGCCTTCTATCTTTAGAACGATCTTCTCCTTCTTCATCTTATTCATTCCATTTTAAACTCTAACGAACGATTGTTAATTCTATCTAATTAAAGTTCGCTTTAATCTATCTTATAATATTTTTGAAATTTAATAGTAGAATTTTAAAGGTTATCCTAAAGATGTCGTTGAGCTAAGTGATAAAATCATCTCATGTTGTGGTTATCAACAAGTTTTTAAGTTTGGAAGCCAAAGTTAATAAAGGTTGGAAGATTTTCAAATCAAAGTACGTTGGATCAAAAGAAGTATAGGGGTCTTGGCAATAATCTTAGCATTCCTTATCTTGAATAACATACAAAGTTACAACCTACCGAATATTGTCATCCAAGTGGTTACCGCAGCATCGAACTTCTCCACTACATCTTCTAATTCGACGATCGAGCCATTACATGCAGTTAGAGTAATAGTGAGAGTCTTGAAGGTATCAAATCATGAACTTCACCCATTACAGTACTTTCAAGTCACAGCTTATAGAGTAACGTTCCTTGAAAATACGAATGAATCGATTTTGGTCCCTTTCTCCTCACGTCTAACCAATAGATACGGATACGCCATATTCCTATTACCTGCGGGAGATTATATATTGACGGCTGTTCAGCAACATCACCATATCGATAATGTAAGGATTAAGCTCAATATGAGTGATAAGGAGATTTTGGTAAATTTGATGATTTATGAAGATATTGTAAAGCCATCCCTTCTACGCTTTTACGATAAATATGGCGAGGAAGGTGTAATCGAATTTGGTGATCATCTAGAAGTTTGGTACCCTTCGTTTGGTCTACAAAAACCTCAATTAATATTACTCAATTTCAATAAAGTGGAGATAAAGATGTTTATAAAAGAATTGGCTGAGTTAGGTAATATTTCACACATCTCTCTATCACCCGCCACGCCCTTACCTTTATCCGAGATCCGTAACCTCGACTTTACATTATCCTTCTATAGGTATAAGGTGGAGGTACTTAAGAGGGGTTGAACATCATCCCCGTAGCTGTAGATTACAAATTCTTATTCATCCTCACAACCATCGCAATCCCAGCTTTGGGAATTCTTATTCTAATAGGTCTGATATACCCTATATTAAAGGGGGTCGATCGATCGTATAAAAAGCCCGATTCGAAGATCGTAACCGATATCGATAAAGATACCGAGCCTCAAATCATAAACCCGATAGTGGCTGTAAGGAGCTTGTATGAAAGTGGAAGGTATCGTGAAGGTATCTTGTTGGCTTATAGGAGTGTGAGAAATCATATAGCGAATATGCTTCAGGTTGATACCGATAAGAGTCTTACAGAACGGGAAGTAATACTCCAAATCCTAGATAAATCCCCTAAATCTACATTTGATACGAATCTCATTAAAGAATTATATGAATTATACGAAGTAGCGAGGTTTAGTAATAGGGAAGTTTCTGAAGGTGAACTTTACAAGTGCATTCAAATTCTAACATCGATATACGAAGAGCCATCTATAAAAGGTATGTTGAAGGATGGTGTAAAGTAATTGGATCTATGGTCAATCTTACCACTAATTACCACATTTACCTTGGTGATCGTATTCCTTCACTATATACGAATAAGAACAGATTTATCTTACCTTAAAGAAGGTCGTAAAAGTATTTGTAGCGAGAGTATATATGCAAAAGCTATTGAGGGTTTGAGCGAATCTCCACCAAATTTTAAAGAGGTAGTAAGATTTATGGAAGAACGAATCGTAGCACAAGTTAAAAATCTATATGAAAGTGGTAAGTATCATGATAGTGTAGATGGAAAGGTTCAGGACTTTCTCAAAAAGTGCGCTATTATAAGGTCGAAGGGTAAGGTTTTAGATAGCGAATTCAGAACATTATATAAAGATTTTGTAAAGATCAAAGCCCTATTGAGGGAGTATCATGGGTTATGAGTGATCATAAAATTCCAAAAATCATTTATGAGAGTATGCTACGTGAAGTAACAAAGGTAGTCGTTGGAAAGACCGATATTATTAAGATGCTTACAGTAGCACTCTTTTCAGAAGGCCATGTATTATTGGAAGGTGTTCCGGGTGTAGCGAAGACACTCCTCGCCAAAGCTTTTGCGAAGTCTCTAGGATTGAGTTTTAGAAGGATCCAATTTACACCCGATATGCTCCCATCCGATATTGTAGGAACATTCGTCTTTAATCAAAAGATTCAAGACTTTGTATTTAGAGAAGGCCCGATCTTCGCCAACGTGATTTTAGCGGATGAAATCAATCGAACAGCCCCTAAAACCCAGTCCGCACTTTTAGAAGTGATGCAGGAGAGGCAGGTAACGGTCGAAGGTTTTACCAAAAAGGTAAATAGCCCATTCATCGTAATCGCAACACAAAACCCTGTTGAGCATGAAGGTACGTACCCACTCCCTGAAGCCCAGCTCGATCGATTCATGTTCAGACTGATCATCGATTACCCTACACATGAAGAGAGTGTGAAGATCCTTGAACTCGCATCCTTAAATGTCGACCTTAATTCGATATCGAGTGTAATCACCGCAGATGATGTATTAAATGCACAATCTGTGGTGAAGAGCGTCTATGTAGATTCTGACATTATGCACTATATCACCGCCATTATAGAATACACTCGAAATCATAAAGAAGTGATGTTGGGAGGGAGCCCAAGGGCTTCGATTCATCTTTTAAATGCGAGTAAAGCCTTAGCAGCAATTTACGGGAGAGATTATGTAATACCGGATGATGTTAAAGAATCAGCCTTTCATGTGTTAAACCATCGTATATTGTTAAAGCCCGAATTCTTAATAGAGGTTAAATCTTTCGATGACCCATTCCATTATAATAAGCTTCGCACCATCATCTCTGACGCTATAAATCATGTAGAACCACCGAGGTAATAAATTTGAAGTTAACGACAAGAGGGAGTACAACAGCATATTCACTATCTGTATTGACCGTAATCAGCTGGATCATTCATGACTCGATGTTTATAGCCACATCTACCGTACTCTTTTTACTATTCATCATCGAAGCTGTACGCTTCTATTTACTGAGTAGAGAGTTGAACAAGCTTAAGTTCGAACGTAATGTAAGCCAAAGAGTAGCTTTTGTGGGCGATGTTATAGATGTGACTTTAACGATTAAGAATATGGGGAGTAAATGCTTAAGTCGATTAGATATCGAAGATGAATTACCTAATACATTTCTTATAACCTCTGGATTTAATCGAGCGCTCATCAAGTTGGATGGTAATGGTGAGTATGAGCTCAAGTATAAAGCAATTCCTCTCGAAAATGGTCAACACATCTTTAAAGGTATCTTAACACGCCTTTACGACCCTCTCATGCTCTTCTGGACTCTATGTGAATTCGAGCTTACCACGACGATCAAGGTTTATCCTAAAGTCGAATTCTTACGAACGATTAAAAGGCAGAGAGTGCTGTTGCCGAGACCACACTTCGAAGGCTATCAACTTTATAAGAAGGGCGTGGGGACCGAATTTTATGAGATTAGAAAGTACAACCCTGGGGATGATTACAGACTTATAGCGTGGAAAGCTACGGCACATTCGCCTGAATACGAATTGATGACAAAGCTACAAGAAAAGTACAAGATTACAGAGTTATTTATAGTGATCTGTAACGAAAAATCTATGGGTGATGGTTATGTGGGGAAGAGGAAGATCACGAAAGTTGTAGAAGCAGCACTTTCTCTTGTAATATTGGCTGGTGAGAATAGCCGGATCAATCTCATCTTCTTTAACCACCATGAAAAAGTTCAGATCGAATCGTGTATGGGTAAGAATCGCTTTGTAAGAGCATTGAATATCTTAAATACGATTCAACCCGTGAATGTAGATGATCCATTAAAGGTTTTGGACTATTTAATAATGAAGGGGTGTTCAAAAGCTTTAATCTTCATAATTCTTAATCCACTTTCTCATATAAAGCCCCTGTTATCGAAGCTCAAGGTTATTAAAGGGAGGCAGAACTTTATCCATCTCTTTATCCTTAACACTTTGCAATTCTTACCCCCTCCCGACGATATGAGCATCAAAGTCAAAGATATTTACGATCTATTAAGTGTTGAGGAAAGGCTGAAGATGGATGAATTTGTATCGAGTTGCATATCGGAGGGTATAGTGGCGAGGGTCTGTGGTCCAGACGATCTTTTGAGTAACATTATAAATCAATACAAATCGTTGACGATTCAGGTGTGATATAATTGAATCTAGCTTTATTCAAAGTAGCTAGAGTTGCATTCTTTTTAGGATTTCTTCACCCCATACTTCATTATGCATCATCGATAAAGTACCATCGATTCCTCACGATGATCGGAGAGCCGTTCATCATGTATAACATCAACATGGTAAGTGTAATGTTGGTGACATTTACGATCCTATGGCTCGCCTTTGGTAATGAATTGAGAAGTAAGCGTATTCAGACGATCGGTACATTCACAGCGATGGGTTGTGTTCTACTACCTTCATTACTTCTACTTATATCGATAGGTATGATGGGAAGCATAGTTCAATTTGTATCGAACCTCTACCTGAGCTGGATTGGGGCTGTAGTGGTAATGTTACCTATCTTATGGATCTTCAAATTGGCAAATAGTACCCTTAATCTGAAAGATGGTGTCACTGCACCTATAAGCTATAATATAGCAGGGTATCTTTCTATAATTTTCTTAAATTCGATCGAAAATTTAAGATTGAGAAGTATGATGGAGGTTGATAGCCTTTCGTATATAGGGTTAAGAGCTTTAATAATGTTGGCTGATTTTATATCCTCCCTATTAAGTAGTATCATACCAATATCTACAAGGAGAGCCTTCTTCATTTCAGAGTTATCGAGTTTAGGCGAGTTGCCGACGTGGTTGATCGCGATCTTTGTAATAACCTCTGCAACGTACTTTTACTTTAGATTGGGGCTCGGTAAAGATGAGTCGATTTTAGAAAGAGGGTTCAATCGATTAGAATCTATTACCATCGAATCAACTTTATTTAGTATCGGTATATCTATCTTAACTGCAGTAGTATTAACGGCCACTCTATTTTGGATCATAGAGTGGTCTTCATCTCTCGGTTTACCTATAACGATAACCCTAGCAATATTATTGATCGCTATATGTGTAATGGAATTGTTGAAGAGGGTTAATGGTTAATTGAAGAAGGGGAAGCTTCATTTCATCATTATCATAATCATATTTATATTCCTTTCATTCCCACCGTCTCTACCTATAGCCTTGGGGGAAGTAAAGATCGAGATAGGTTTTTCACCAAAACGCCTTTTTGATGTGAATATTGGTACACCGATCTTTATGCCCTCCGAACAACTCTGGATAAACGTATTTAATGAGGCATCTGTAAGGTTGAAGAATCCTCTTGGTAGTGTGGTTAGATCCTTAAGAATTGCACCCAATACACCAACGTTACTCTACACATTCAACCCATCAGATATTCAAGGAGTATGGCAGTTAGAGGTAATTTCTATGGCAAGGAGTAGAGTGTTGCCGATTTATGTAGAAGGGGCTGCTTTAAATATCGATGCCGAGCCGCCCAGATTTACTCTACAGAACAATACGTTGCTTATTCAAGGCTTTATCACGACAAAGAATATCAATCATGAAGGTGGTTTGCTCCTCCTCGTCGATCAGAAGGTAGAGAATCAAACTACAACTATCTCATCAAAGTCTACCTTGGAAGGTATGCCTATTTATCTCGATATCGTTCAAACACCAAGCCAACCGGGAGTGTTGATTTTGAAGCCATACGCGACAGGATTGAGTTTTACTACATCAGCCTTGGCATGGGCTGAGATCTCTCTCAATCTTCCATTGATAAAGGGTGAAGGAGATCGGTCAGCGATCATCTATATGAGCGAAGTAGTTACGAGGACGCCAAAGATTTTACTGAATATTACTGCAACACCTAATGAAGTGATCAAATTACGACTACCGAAGATCCATGAAGTAGATAGGAGCGGGACGGTACCTTTCAGACCTTCAATAGGGCTCATTACCTTTTATCTTCAGATCGATGATTTGATCTATACGCTCAATACTAAATTTTTGTTCATTCCAGAAGCCTTTAACAAGTCTATAAAGGAACTTGTAACCTTACATCCATTGTCCAATATACTACCTTATAGGTTTTCACTCGATCTACAGAATCTATCCAAGTATCAAATCATCTTAATTCTAAAGGTCAA
>JANXEG010000054.1 GCA_025058425.1 Nitrososphaerales archaeon | reverse complement strand
ACCTAGAAATATAGTCCTTAATTCTATACCAAGATTATCAGCTACCTCTTTAACTCGAAAGGTACAACCCTTACCACAATCGAAGTCACAGAATGGTGTTTTAAATGCTACTCCGATTAATTCAATACCCTGTTGTAAAAGAATCTTCGCCGCTAATGTGCTATCTAAACCTCCTGAAAGCATAACTATTGCCTTGACCTTCGAATTTGTTGTGAGAGATTCATTTAGATGCTCCATAAAGGTCTTCTACCTCACGATTTCTATAGCCTGTAAATCCTGTAACTCAAGATAAAATACAGGGCTTCAAATTAAAAAAATTTGCCATGAAGGGCAAAATCGAATAGACTTATTCATTTTTCATTCTTACACATTTGGCATGGTCACGATACCCTCAGCGCTTTTTCGGGATCGAAACCTAACTTTTCTCCAAACCTCTTAATACACCATAATACGATTCTTACACCGAAGTTTGCAAGTGAGTTTAAAATAAAGCTTTGAAGAGGATTGCTCCTTAAGATTCTCGGGAGGTATTGCTCCGCTTCTAGAGCAAGGTGCCTCCACGATCGATAGATTACACACCACCTCGCCTCATTTAACCCCTCACTCACATTGAAGAATTCTTTATCCTTAAGAGCGCCTATAGGTACAAAGCTCAGTGGAGTTACGGTGAAGTGAGCCTTCTCGCCCAACTCTTCTGGCAATTTCTTCTCCATACGATCTATGAGGCGTATCGTATCCCAACAATCTTCCTCTGTTTCATTCGGTAGACCGAGGATTATAGTATACGCTGGGAACCAATAATTCTCATTAAGGATCTTCGTCCCTTCATATACTACTTCATCCCATTCATCTGCACTAAATGGTTTCGCTTTTGAAGGCATATACTTGCGCATAAGTGTTGGTGAGCCAGTCTCTAAACCCGATTGTATCCCGATCCAATGGTTCGGCCCTGCTCTAAGGATCTTGGATAACTTTACGATCATTTGAGGATCTGCAGCGACTGGAGATATCGTACCGTGGGTGGGGTTGCAGTGATATACACCAGGGGTGGCCATTATCGCTTCGAAGAGGTTCCATATCGCATCTCGATTGGGCATAAAATCACGACGATTCTCGATCTTGTATGAAAATATATCTTCACTATGTGCCCATACCCTTCCAACACCTGCTTTCACATTTACCAGGATTTCCGTAACTACTTTCTTACTATCAAAGTACTTTACTCGCCTCAGATTTACATCACAAAATTCACAATTCCTACCGCAACCACGCATAACCTCCACCATACCATGCATACTCGGATTAACGATGCATGGTATGCTTTCAGCATCGTTGGTAACACTAACTTTAATGATTTCGTCAGCATCATCATTTTCAATATCGTTAAAGATTTTATGAGCTACGGTATCGACTTCGCCTAAAACTAAGTGATCTATACCCAATTTCTTCATAATCTCTCTCTTTAACTCGATCTGCCATGCTCCCGGACCTCCTACCACTACCTTGAACTTTCCATTCAAACTCCTTTTTATGCGAGTAATAGAGTACATCAGATCGAGGAAAGCCTTCTTGGTGTATGAAGTGTATAATCCTCCTAACGTGAACATCATCGTTAAAGGACCGAGGCCTAAAGGATCCATCGTTGAGATTCCGACTATCTTGGTATCGGTATCGATGAATCTATGAATATAATTTGGATGGACTACAACGATATCCTTCTGTGCGTAACTTCTAAGGAGTGCGCTCTCTACCTTCCTTAAGGAGTATGGTGCGAATAAGACTATTCCATCATTATGTGGAATCGATGGGGCCAGATAATCGAAGATAAATTTAGGTACTTGTGTCGGAGCGCAACCTAAAAATTGTAATAAAGGTACGTGCCGATATTCACTCATCAAAGTTCTATCCGTAGTTAAAACGATCTTAACCAACTACGCTCCCCCTTTTGCTATAATTATTCTTCCATAATCTTCTTACTTTCATTCAAAATATTTTTGATTAAATTTGGCTTACAAAGTGTGACGACCTTTGATCTACCTACTGAAAATGTCTCTACCAACTTATTCCTTCTCAGAACTTCGATGTGGCGATAGACCGAAGTATATTCTAACTTTAATCCTCGTGACACGGCTTTGATGTGTAAAGGTCTTTTCGTTTCTGATAACATCTTGATTATTCGAAGCCTTGCAAAGTTCCCTAACGCATTAAGAACTTTTGAGATATCTTCCAACGTTTTATCCTCGTAAATTATGATCCCCATTTTGCTCTGAATTTGTTAATATAATGCAACTTTTTAAAATATTTTATGGTAATAATCGCATAGAATTAAGGTACAAAATTAAATATTCTATAAAAATTTTATGAAATGGGCCGATGAGATTTATCTTTTTTACAACTTTTACCAGAATTGTAAAGAATTATTCGGTTAATGATCGTCATACGAAGGGGAAGGAAGATTTAAAACGATAGGTCTTCATGAAGATAGAAAAGGAAAAAAGAACCCTCTATGAATTGATAGTAGAATATGAAGGCGACCGTTTTCTTAAGTGAGGAACAAAGAGTTACGACTTTAGAGGATATCATTGAAATTTTAAATCAAGCAAATATCATCTATAGTAGAAGGAAGCCCGATTTTGGGATAGTGGTGGGTGGCGACGGTTTCTTCAGCTATTGTGGCGCAGTTAAAAGAATACCCTTGCTCTTCGTCGGTATACCTAGTTATTCACCAATCGGTAGTAAAGCATATCTAGCAGAAACTTATCTTCACGATCTACCTAGGGCCCTTCAAAGAATTAAAGAAGGTAGATTTAAGATCGTTGAACATAAGATGTTAAAGGTTTATCTCAATCAAGATGTTTTAGATGATATCTTCACAGATGTATATTTAGAGAGGGGTTTGGATAGCAATTGTCTTCGTTATAAACTGATGGTTGAAGGTAGTAACTTTTCATTTGTAGATCTTGCGATAGGGAATGGTGTGATCATAACTACTCCTGCCGGATCGACCGGATACTTCTCATACATAGATAAGATCACCAATGGAGAATGGTTAAATGTAAATGGCTTTACAAGATTGAATGAAGATGAAGTCGGTATATGTCATATATTACCTACGTTCACTTTAAGAGAAGGGACATCTTTACATCCTTTAAGGTATAGAGTTCCTTACGGTGTAACGATCTCCATTAAGTTACTCAGAAGTGGTGATGCGCGATTATATAGTGCATCCTATCCAAGAAGAGGGGTGCGTGTGACTGAGCAGGATATCGTGAAGATAGGCCCTTCTGAGAAAGTTGTTAAGTTGATCCATCTATTATAATCACCTTGATTGGTAAAACCCTAACTCGATTAACTGTTCTTGAATTTAATTCACAGCTAACGATTTGATCTAAATAGGAGTTTAGGAAGTTCTACAAAATCTATCATGGGTTGGGATATGGTCACTCCATTAAATAAAGTACTACTCAATGTTTATAAGTAGAGTTATAGAGTTCTTTTATCAAAAATGTTATAAAACACCGTTATACGCGATATTTATGGTGGTTACCATGAACGAATTAAAAAGTGTTTGGGCATCTAGGTGGATTGTAGCTGCCATCCTCCAAGGCGCAATAATCACGACCATCACATTATACTTCGTAATAGGGCAACTGGGCTTCTTAAAGCCCGAATTTAGTAGAGTGATAGCTGGCGGAGGGGCTGGCACATGGCTCACAGTCGGTTACATAACGTACCTTATCGTAGGGGTTGTTGCTGTAGCGGTTACGGCTCTTTTCTACTATCACATCGAAGTAGCCCTTCGCAAACCATACAAAGGTATTGCGAAGGTATTCGCATGGATTCAATTAATACTACATAATGTAGGGGCTGCTGGTGCCGGGTTATTGATGATAATTGGAGGATATTTGGCGGGTGCGGCTATGCTACCTAAAGAAGTTGGTGGGTTAGGTTGGAGCGCTGGAAAAGTACATACCGACATCTTTTATGGAATTCCATTGGGCTATCCATTTTGGATATCTGCCTTCATCATAATACTGGCGATTGGGGTCATATTAGGGGGATTAGGGTATATAATTACTTGGACAAGAAAATAAAGCTACTATGCGAATTAGTGGATCAGATTACGTAACTAGCTATTGATTTATAGATAAAGATGTTAGCTACTCCTCTACGATTCCCTCTACGATGGCTTACGGCTTTCTGATCATGAGTTACACTATCTACACTTTTATTTTTGAATATCTTTGTATACCGAGTTTGAAGATATCATTTCCAAGGGTATCGTTAGCCACTATGACGGGGAAGTTCTCTACCTCTAACTTCATTACGGCCTCTGTACCGAGGTCTTCGTACGCTATCACCTCCGCTCTTTTAATCCTCTTTGAAATTAATGCGCCCGCTCCTCCAATAGCTACAAAGTAGACTGCACCATACCTTACCATAGCATCTATCGCTGCTTGGCTTCTATAGCCTTTACCGATCGTACCCTTTAAACCGAGCTTTAAAAGGGGTTCAAGGAATACATCCATGCGGTATGATGAGGTCGGCCCAGCCGAACCTATTACCATGCCAGGCTTGGGTGGAGTAGGTCCTACATAGTATATGATTTGGCCTACAGGATCGAAGGGTAATTTCTCACCTTTATTGATCGTATCCATAAACCTCTTATGTGCTGCATCCCTTGCAGTATAAATGATTCCACTTATCTCCACTCTATCGCCAACTCTGAGCTTTCTTACTATATCATCAGTTAATGGTGTAGTAATCTTCATAATATGATTTCACCTACTCTATGTGCATTACACTCAAGATTCACAGCCACTGGCAAGGCTGCAATATGGCATGGTGCATACTCTATTCTAACATCTAGCGCTGTAATCCTTCCACCCAAACCTGCAGGCCCTATACCGAGATCGTTGATCTCTTTAAGAAGTTCCAATTCGAGCTTAGCGTAAAACTCATTCTTATTCCTAACATTCATCCCCCTGAAGAGTGCCTTCTTAGCCAACCATCCTACGGTATCGAATGTTCCTCCAATCCCAACACCTACGATCACTGGTGGGCAAGCGTTTATACTTCCTTCCTTCACAGTTTTAATTACAAACTTTTTCACACCCTCTAAACCATCGGCTGGAGTGAGCATACTTACTTGGCCCATATTCTCTGAACCTGCACCCTTCGCCATCAGAATGATCTTCAGCTCATCTCCAGGTACAAGCTCCACATGTATCACGGCTGGTGTATTATCTCCTGTATTGATGCGATTGAGAGGATCACGCACTACAGATTTACGTAAGTAACCTTTTACATAACCTTCTGCAACGCCCCTATTGATAGCATCGTAAAGGAACCCCCCTTCTATACGCACATCCTGGCCCAACTGAACATAAGCTATACATACGCCAGTATCTTGGCATGCAGGGATCTTCTCCATCTTCGCTATTGCTACATTCTCTAACATCTGCTTCAAAACTTCCCTTCCAAGTTCCGACTCTTCTTTTTGTAAGGCTTCTTCGATGATCTTCTCCATACCCTCTCGTAGATTGTAATTGATCTCCATACACACCTTACTTACTGCCCTCTGTATATCATTTACATTTATAACTTTCATAATCCTCATGAAGTATCGCATCATAATAACATAAAAGTATTTTGCTCCTTAAGAGCGTATGAGCCTATAGAATGACGGATGAGCTCCAAAAGCCCTCTTTTATAAAGGTAGATGATACTTTGTGTGAACGCTCATGATGAACGTTTATAGTAACAATTTATTCGATCCAAAGGTCGATTGCGAAATAATCCAAAAATTATCGTTAATAATCGAACAATTTCATTAAAAAACTAAAATATAAAAATATAAATATTTAAATTCTTTATTCAATAAATCGAATGAATATGTTAGGTAGGAGATT
Source organism: Nitrososphaerales archaeon (assembly GCA_025058425.1). NCBI lineage: Archaea > Thermoproteati > Nitrososphaerota > Nitrososphaeria > Nitrososphaerales > Nitrososphaerales archaeon. The sequence continues at coordinate 2,509 of JANXEG010000054.1, read as the reverse complement.
GCTCCTTATGATTCTTTTACTACTCATAGGAATGGGTATATCACTCAATGTACAACCAGTAAGTGCAGAATGGACTGGAACCATTTACATAAGAGCTGATGGGAGAATAGAACCGTCGAATGCACCTATTGTAACTCACGATAATATGATTTATACCTTAAAAAGCGATATTGTGAGTTTTGGAGATGGGATAATCATCGAAAGAGATAATATTGTAATCGATGGAGGGGGTTATACAATTCAAGGCCCATCAATGCACTCCCCTTCAATAGGGATAAAGATTTTCAAGAGGTTTAACATCGTAATCTCAAATATAAATATCAAAGACTTCTACTATGGTATTTACCTATACGATTCATCGAACAATCGCATCATTAGAAACAATATAATGAATAATAAATTTGGTATTTACTTGAATACGTCTTCGAATAACAACATTTTCCATAACAATTTTATAGATAACGCTCGACATGTCGATTCTTACAAATCTTTTAAGAATGTTTGGGATAATGGTTACCCATCTGGTGGAAATTATTGGAGCGATTACTCTGGCATAGATAATAATCTTGATGGTATTGGTGACACTCCTTATGTTATAAGTGCTGATGATATCGATCGCTATCCCTTTATGAAGATATTTGGGGCTCCTCTTGAGGTTAAACCCGTCCATCCGTCCCAACCAGTTGGGGCTCAACCAGTACCTGCTCATCCAACGCGACCGGTTGAAGTTCGACCAGCCGAAAAGGTTCATGAGGTTAAACCTATCCCCGTTCAGATTGAGAAAGGTGTCGTGATAACTGAGGTACGGACCGTTGTACCACATCAGGCGGTCGCATATGTGGATGTAACAAAAGCTTTGGAGGTGAAGGTTAGTAAAGTAGAAGTCCCGATTCCATTGGCTGCAACACCTCAATTAAGAGAAGTAAATGTTGTAGTGGATAGACCTCTACCTAAAGAAGTACCGATTAAGTTTAATCTAACTCAAGCTTTGGAGGCTGGCAGAGTAGTTAGAGAATTAGCACTTTCAATCCACGATAAATCTGTAGATATGAAGGTAAGTATAAAGTTGCCCAAAGATGTCAGGATTACAACCTTTGAACCCCCTCCCGTTACTGTACCTCCTGCTTCGGCGGCTCCAGTAGCTCCAGCAGCTCCGCTCCCTACTCCAGTTCCATCCCATTTCGAACCTGTAAAGTCGATAGTCATTAAACAATCCATCGAAGCTCCAGAAGTACCTAAAGGATGGGTCAAGGTATCTCAAGCGATCGATATCGGTCCAAGTGGTATCAAGTTTGATAAACCCGTCATCGTGAATTTCACATATAGTGATGAAACCGTTAAGAAGTTAAATATAGATGAAAAGCGCTTAACGATAGCCTTCTATGATGAGAAGATGGGTAAATGGGTACCATTAAAGAGTGTAGTCGATACTGAGAAGAAATTTGTATATGCAGAAGTCGACCATTTCACTTTATTCATGTTGGTTCATAAGCCTGCACCTGCTGAGTTTAAGGTTTCCAACTTGATTATAAACCCGACCAGGGTTTCAGCCGGTCAGCGTGTAGAGGTCAGTGTTGATGTAGCGAATGTAGGTGAAGAATCTGGTGATTATACCTTAACACTTATAGTAAATGGTAAAGTCGAAACATCAAAAACTATTACCTTGGTTGGGGGGATGAAAGAAAAAGTCAAATTCGATTTATTAAAGGAGCAACCCGGTACATACACAATTACGATAAATGGTTTAACTTCCACCTTTACGGTAGAGCCTACACCTTCAAGGTGTTTAATCGCGACAGCTACGTATGAGTCAGAATTGACAGACGAAGTACAATCTTTGAGAAGGTTTAGAGATTATGTGGTGCTTTCAACCTTTGCCGGAAGTAAGTTTATGAGTCTTTTTAATACTTGGTACTATGCGTGGAGTCCAATGGTAGCAGAGATTATAGCCCAAAACCCGATCCTTAAAGTAATCGTTAAAGTACTGTTATACCCGCTTATAGGTATACTCCAGATTTCTGTAATGGTTTACTCAGCTTTGAGCCTTAACCCCGAGTTGAGTATTATAGCAACAGGATTGGTAGTTAGTAGTTTAATAGGCATAATTTACTTTGCACCGATCATGACCATCGTTCTTACTTTAAAGCGACGTAGTGAAAATCTTACAAAATTTATGAAGGTTAAAGAGTTAACAATACTTTGGCTGAGTAGTCTAATCTTAACGATTTCAAGCGTACTCATCGTCTCACCAATCCTTACAATGGTGGCTACTGCGATATTGGTAATAACCACGATAAGCCTATCCGCTTGTGTTATAGCGATTAAATTGGTGCAACATCTACCTTAACCATATTAAACTTAATAAGATATTTTACGAGCTTCATTAAAACTCTCCATAGATTTTATTTTCTCATAGACGTGTAAATAGATAATTTACAAAATAAGTCTTTTGAATCTGAAGTTTGAATTAATATTCAATTTCTATCAGTTGGTATATTCTCCCTTCATC
>JANXEG010000053.1 GCA_025058425.1 Nitrososphaerales archaeon | reverse complement strand
TATACAGATCGTCAACAATATTCCTCTTGATGAATACGATGTAACCCTAGATATCATCGTAACACCGACTCGTACCATTCGTGTGAACAAAATTCATTCTAAACCTACTGGTATTATATGGGAGAGATTGCCCCCTCAAAAACTTAACGAAATACAGTTGTTGAAGGATTTAAGAGGTTATCTATCAATATCAACATCGACTTTCAACTTTAATAAAGATGGGTAAATTATTAGTAACTTCAAATTGATGAGATGTTGTATGGAAAGATTTTTACCTTCGATCGATATCTTTGCAAATGCGTGGAGTAGTCTATTATGCCCTACGAAAATATATTGAAGCGCAAACCGAGTGGAGGAAGGAGAAAGCCCCACGCAGGGGTAAGAAAGTACCAACGTGATGAGTATATGATAGAGACTCTTTTGGGGGCTGAGGAAAGGGTGAAGAAGAGAGTGAGGGGAGGCGGTGTTAAAATCGCTTTAAAGATGGGTGAATATGCGAACGTTTTAGACCCCGTATCTAAAAAGGTCACAAAGGTGAAAATCTTAAGGGTTCTGAGTAATCCAGCGAACTTTGATTTTGAACGTAAAGGTGTAATTACGAAAGGTGCAATACTAGATACCGAGCTCGGTAGGGCAAAAGTTACCAGTAGGCCTTCTCAACACGGTGTAATAAACGCCATCTTAATTAAATAATTCCATTAATTCCATAATATCATCATAGAGGTTCTAAGTTGAAGGATTATCAACGTTTGATCATCTGGCTCGATTACTTTAACTCGACTCTAAGTAGAAGTCAGGGTAGAAGGGTTCCTCTGAACCAATCGGTGAGGAATCCTACATTAAAGGAGTTGGAAGAGGCTGCGAAGAGGATTGGCTATCACCCTGAATCTGTCGTTGCCATCTATCCTAAACGAATCTACCTTCAGAGCGGTTACATTTCTATAGAGAAGTTAAAAGCAAAGTCGAAGGTGATAAGAGAAATTGCAAGGGCCCTTGCAATGGTGCGTGGAGAGATAAGGCAAAAAATTGGTAAAGAGTAAATGGTAGCTGAGCATTAATATTATTTATTTGTATGAATGAAGATAAAACGGTCAGGATCGTCGAAGGCAAAACTACTCTCTTTGTACCGAAATCATCCTTAGATGCAAGAGTCCCATCTAAATTACCAGCATTCTTCAACCCCCTCGGTAGACTCGCGCGTGATTTTTCGATCCTTGTCTATAATTCAATAATGATCGATAGATCCGAATCTGAATCTGGTGGCATATCTATGGCCGACTCACTCGCTGGGGTCGGGGCGAGAGGAATTAGAGTTGCGGTAGAGGTTCCCAATATTGATGTCGTTTACCTAAATGACCTAAATCCAACAGCGATCAAATATGCCCGTAAATCGGCCGAATATAATAACGTTCTGCAAAAATGCCGCTTCTCTGTAAAGGATGCTTGCGTATTTCTCATCGAGCATTCAGCCCCAAGCGAGCGCTTTCACATAATCGATATCGATCCATTCGGTTCACCATCCCCATTCCTCGACTGTGGATTAAGAGCGATCAAGGATGGGGGGTTGATCTCCATTACCGCTACAGATACAGCTGTACTCTGTGGTGTGTATCCCAAGGTATCCTTTAGAAAGTATTATGGGTGGTCATTAAGGACAGAATACTGCCATGAGATTGCGATACGCTTACTCTATGGTTCATTAGCGTACTGTGCGATCAGGCTCGATTGTGGAATTCAACCACTCTTTTGCCATACTACCGTTCATTACAATCGAATATACGCCTATATTTACTACAGCAAAGGATCGGCCGAAGAAACTGCGAGCAATCTAGGTTATATTGCACATTGCTTCAAATGTGGTGATAGGTGTGTGAGCAGTACTCCGATAACACATTGTAAAAATTGTGGTGCGAATAAGAGATTGGCAGGCCCCCTCTGGATCGGTAAGATTTACGATAGGCAGATCTTGGATCGAGTCTTGAATCTATCTGAGCAACTGGGTATGAAAGGGTGTATGAAGATCGTGAAGATGGCTATTGAGGAGATCGATTCGCCACCTACATACTACATCACCGATAGATTGTGTAATGAAATCGGTGTAGCATCGATCAGCCCCTCAAAATTGGTGGATGAGCTTAAGAGTAGAGGTTTTAATGCGTCGAGAACGGCGATGAACCCCAAAGGTGTTAAGACCGATGCACCGATATCGGTATTAAAAGAGGTTATTAAGAGCTTGAGTTAATAGCCTCGAAAATCAGTACATAATAAGTATACTTCACTACTCTTACTTCTACTCGCTTTAGGCTTGATGATTCTAACTACCTTAAATACCTTTTCGACCTCCTTAACGATATCGTTGAACATTTCTCCTTCGAATACTTTAAGAATGGCCGAACCGCCTCTGCGCAGAATCTGAGGTAAAATTGAGACGACCCTCCTCGTCAGATCGATCTGCTTTATATGATCCAACTCCCACACTCCCGAGACCTTCGGTGCTAAATCTGAAAGTACCACATCTGCCATCCTCGGTAATTTTGATAATACCATCTTATCTATATCGCCATTCATAACATCGGCAACGATCGTCGATACGTTGCCTTCTATCCCTTCAACCCTTTTAAGATCGATCCCTAACACAAAACCGTCTTTACCTACAGCTTTAGATGCTACTTGAAGCCAACCACCGGGTGCGCAACCGAAATCTACTACAACATCACCCGGTTTTATCACTCTATACTTTTGATTTATTTGAATCAATTTAAATGCTGCCCTACTTCTGAAACCCATCTTCTTAGCGAGTTGCCTATAAAAATCTCGTTTAGCCTCTTGGACCCTCATTTTACATGCTATATCTTTTTCATCTAATTAGTATTTTATCTCTATCCTATTATTCTTTCCATCCTTTATTCTCTGTTTGAATATTCGAGTCGACATTCAGGGTCGATTTCTAATATTCTTAAACCTTGTCCATATTGGCACTTTCATTGGTAACGTGACTCTCTTTTGCGATAAATTCTTCGTACTCTTTCCTAGCCCAATTTATAAGAGAATCACAGGTGTAAGGTGTTACCGCTCCATCCGGTGCACACTTTGCCTCATTCTCACAATTTATACATGGGCTATGCTCGATAGATTCCATCCGAATCGGAAGCCTTAAGGGTGTAAGTCTATACGTCCATCGCCCCTTATCCAAAACCTTCTCACGCCTAATCAAACCCATCTTCTCCAATCTGATAGCGAGCCTTGACCCATCTCTACTTGTCAGACCTAATGATCTCCATAGATCACTTTGAAAGATCCCCTCCTTCCCGCGTTCGATTATCATTTTATAAACCTTCAATGTAAGGTCTCCTTTTCCCTTCTCACCTTCTTGACTCATTACCACTTTCCACCATTTTTATGTATCTCATTAAATAATTGATTTAATGAAGTATAAATAATCTTTTATTCACTTTTTTATTCATCACGTATAGGTTTAAGTATTTGCTTCACATGAAAATTCTCTAGTATTTCACGACATCTATTCCTCACCGTTACTTCGGTCACTCCTGCCACATCGGCTATATCTCTTTGGGGAAGATATTCACCAAGCAAGACCGATGACATGTAAACATAGGCGGCCGCTAAACCTACAGGGGTCTTCCCACTAGAAATCTTACTATCTTTCGTTTGGGCAGCGAGAAATAGCGCGAGCCTCTCCACCTTCGGATCGATCTTCGCCATATTCGTAAACTTCGATATGTATCTCTCTATAGAGAGAGGTGGTATGTATTCTTTCTCTACTTCCTTTAAAACGAATCGATAGTACTTTGCCAATACCTTCTCGTCAATATTCGCAGCGTGGGCGATCTCCTTCAAGGTCCTCCCAACGTTACACTTTCTACATGCAAGATAGATCGATGCACAACTCATACCTATGATCGATTTGCTCTTCGCAACCTTCATCTTCATGGCCGTACGGTATATATGGGCTGCGGTTTCAAAGACCGTTTTGGGTAGGTTAAGGATTGAACAGATTTCATTCATCTTTGAAAGTACGATCGAAAGCCCCCTCTCCTCGGCCGTCAAAACTCTTACTCTCGTATGCCATTTCTTCATCTTATTGATACTCATACGCATGTAAGGATCTAAACCATTCCCATAGGATTCTCCTATATTATTCCCGATTTCTGTAGTCAAACCATAGTCGTGCAGACCTAAGGTTCTTGGCGAGCCCACGTGTACTCGCCTCTGCTTATCTTCTAGATCGATCGCCTTCCACCCCGGCCCCTGATCCTCGACCTTCCCTTTAACTACGAATCCACAGTATGGGCAGACAAATTCGCCCTTCTCACGATCTTCAACAAGAGACTTCTGGCATGAAGGGCACGATGTAATATCTAAATCATTTGAATCTTTTTGCATCTTTACACCTTCTTCACGACCTTAGAAACATACAATTTACTACCTATTAACTTATTGACTCTATCAGTAAGTGGAATCGTTGAGATGTAAGGTGAATTGACGGGCCCGATCATCTCTACGACCTTAGCGACCTTCTTGCCTTTAGAATCGACGAGTATAGAGCCCGGTTCGACCTTCGTTAATGCCTTCAGAATCAACCTTCCACTCCTCGATTGATGAAGCACTATGCCTACCTCTTGCAACATAGAGAGAAACGTTTCTCTAACTTTTAAGTGTGTTGTTAAGAATCGTTTAAAGAATTTGTCAATTTTATTATATTCGATCACAACCTATTTAGAATATGTGTAAAAGATTGGAGAATCATTTAAAGCACTTTTATCTATATATGGCATGGCGGCATGAGCGAAGAGGCCCTACCCATTTATTCAGGACGGCTTTTAAAGAAAGGTGTGATCATCGATGATCCGAATGCAATACAAGAGCTCAAGAATCGTGGCTATGGTGAAGAGGAAGGGGGGAAGCTTAGACTCGAGGATTATGAAGTACTTTATCTTCTCTACATCAATAAGCTGAAGGTTAGCAAGGGAGGGAAGGATATTAGCTTCGATGAGTTTGTAGATTATTCGTTGAAGAAGGATCCGAATGCGTGGACAAGGTTCTTGATCTATCGAGATTTAAGAAGTAGAGGGTATGTGGCAAAAGGGGGTTTTGGTTTTGGAGTAGATTTTAGAGTTTATGAAAGAGGTACCTATGGGTCAAAGCCCGCCAAGTACCTGGTATCTGGGTTGAATGAGGGGAGGGAGATGAGTTTAAAAGATTTGAGCCAGATGGTAACTCAGGTTTCGAGGATGGGGAAGGATATGATTTTAGCGGTAATCGAAAGGAGAGGGGAAGTGATTTACTATCAAGTATCAGGGATGAGGTTTGAGCGAAGATGAGTATCATAGCGAGTATAACTTTGATGAGGCCTATAAATTCGCTCATGGTCGGTTTCGCCGTCCTGGTAGGGGTGGTGATCGCTTCGCCCAAAATGATATTCTCACCCCAATCTCTACTGGGCTTTATGACGGGCTTCTTCATATCCTCCTACTCTATGGTCGTCAACGATTGTTACGATTTAGAGGTCGATCGTGTAAATAATCCTCACAAACCTTTGCCAAGTGGGAAGGTTACGATCAAATCGGCGATTCTACTATCGATCGTTCTATTGATGATAGGTTTATTCAGCGCTATCTTGATCAGTACTTTTAACTTCCTCATCGCTTTAACCTTCGCCATAATCGCCTGGATCTACAACTCTTGGGGGAAGAGGAAAGGTTTGATCGGGAATATGATGGTCGCCCTCTCAGTATCGATACCTTACATATACGGTGGTTTCGCGATCGGTAAGTTAGATGACCTATTAATATGGTTTTTAACGATCATATCATTCCTCGCAGCAACGGGGAGGGAGGTGGTAAAGACGATTTCGGATGTTGAAGGCGATAAATTGAGGGATGTAAAATCGGTAGCAAGGGTGTATGGTAGTGCATATGCAGCCCGCTTCAGTGCGACTTTATTCTTGGTAGCGGTAACACTCAGCTTTTTACCGATCATCTTTAGAATCGTCGGTTTAACCTATACTCTATTGATCCTTATACCCGATGCCATCTTCGTTTATGCATCGATCAGCATCCTTAAGGATTATACTCCTCAGAATGCATTAAGGATCAAGAAGGTTACTTTGATGGGGATGTTCATGGGCTTGGTATCATTCGTGGTAGGAGGGGTATTTCGATTTTGAAGAATGAAACCCTCCAATACCCTCCCACACCGATCTTAACTCATTATGGTGAGGCGATATTAATAACAATTAATAACGTACTTTATCTAGATCTTTATTTAGATCTAATTTTTGATGGTTGGAGATTTTAATGTGGACTGAGAAGTACCGACCCTCGAACCCATACCTTCTGGTGGGCAATGAAGAAAGTAGATTGGGATTTATCGATTGGTTGGAGAATTGGAAAGAAGGTGAAAAGCCAGCACTCTTGATAGGCCCTCCCGGTACGGGGAAGACGACCTTGGTCTACGCTACAGCCAATCTCTTGAATTATCGAGTTATAGATTTGAATGCGAGTGATGTAAGGACGAAGGAGAAGCTCGAAAGAATTTTGAGCCCAGCATTATCATCTAAAGGCCTTTTTAATGAGAAGGTCTTGATCTTTCTGGATGAAGTCGATGGTATTTACGGCAGGGCCGATTACGGTGGTATGGAATTCGTTAATGAGTTGATCAAAATCGGTAGAGTTCCTGTGGTATTCGCAGCCAACGATGAGGAAGACGAAAGGATAAGGAAGTTGATGTCCCAAACCAACGTATTCCACTTTAAACGCATTCCTCCCAAGTTGATAGAACTTTACCTCTCATACATTTTGGAGAAAGAAGGTATCAAGCTGAATAAGAAGGATTTGGGGAATATCGTTCGTTCAGCGAATGGCGATTTAAGGGCTGCCATCAACACTACTTACGCTTACGCGTTGGCTGTAAAGGAGGGTGGAATATCTGTACTTCATGAGAGGGATGAAACCTTTAATCTGTTAGAAGGTTTAGATATGTTGTTATCTGCCGATTCGATCGATGAGATATATAGTTATGTGAAGAGGTGGAACGGTCTACCGGTGGATAAAGTTAGACTCATTTACAATAGCGTTATGAGTAGCAATCTGAGCATCGAAGAACTGGTCCCGATACTCAACGCCCTCTCAACTATCGATATTTTAATCGGGAGGATAAATAGGACTCAAGAGTGGAGACTTCTCAGATACTTTGATGAATTACTCGCTTATTCACTATTTCAAACTATCCCAAGAGGTAAAGTAAAGCGGAGTGAGGATAGTATCCCATGGCAGCTAAAGGTTAGAATATGGAATGAATCGAAAGCATTCAAATCGATCGGGCTGAAACTCGCAAAGCTCTTCCACACATCGAGTAATACAGTCATCGATCTTTACCTACCCTATATGGCTGTGATCTTAAAGCGAAGTAAGATCGATCTGGAGAAGTTCTGTGACCTTCTAGGGTTCGATGAAGGTTCAAAAAAAGTATTTATGAAAGAAGTAGATAGAGTTTGGGAGGCCGTTAAGAGATGAAGATCGTCCTCGATGAATGGTTTAGACTCCCCAAGTTGGGTAGTGATGATTTTATCAAACTTGTGAAGGAGGCCAATTTAAAGTACGAGAGTAAGTACGGGTTTAAAGCAGATATAAATACTAACCTCCCTATGGTGGCATCGATCCTTAAGTCTGTATTGGGCAAGGATGTGGAATTCGCGATCAAGTGCTTCATCTGTGGAAAGGTGATCAAATGCAGATTGTGTGATTATGATGATATTTGTGATAAATTGAGGATATCTCCAAAATGCATATGCAACGAATGTGAGAAGAAGAACGATCTCTACGCCCTATACACCTCGCTCTTGGCGATGCCCAAAAGTTAAAATCATAAAGTATGAAGAATTTAGATGGTTGAAGATATATGAGTGTGGATATGGGTGATTACATACATATTGTGACGACCACAAGTAGTAAGGATGAGGCTGAGAAGATCGTTAAGATCCTCGTGGAGAGGCGTTTGGCTGGCTGTGCCCAAATTATAGGGCCAATAGCGAGTATGTATTGGTGGAGAGGTAAGATCGAAAGGGCGGAAGAGTGGTTATGTATCATTAAATCTCGCAACGATCTCTACAGTGAAGTAGAAGCTGTCATTCGCGCAAATCACTCTTACGAAGTGCCTGAAGTATTAGCTATACCGATCGTTAAAGGAAGTGATGATTACATCAGATGGTTAAATAGTGAGTTGAAAAGAAGGGATTAACAGGTTAGGTGAAGTGCTGCGACTACCTTCTTCGATCTAGATAATTGGTTGTAAATCTCACATGCGCTAGTGGTCTTCTCTACTATCAATTCCACACCCCTCGATTCCAAAAACTTCTTCGTTTCAGGCAAAACCTTCATATAACCATTATAACCTGTACCTACGACCAAAACTTCAGGTTTTTCATTGATAATGTCCTTTATATCATCGATACAAAGTTCGTGCCCCACTTTCCTCCACCATTTACTATCTACACGATCCGGATAGATAATGACATCACTCCTATACTCTTTACCATC
>JANXEG010000052.1 GCA_025058425.1 Nitrososphaerales archaeon | reverse complement strand
AGTTACTGTAACCGACGATCCCGATTCTCTATTCGCTAAGATTAAGGCTGATGTAGCATTAATCGCTACAACTTCGTATGTAAGAACAGTATACTCACAAGTAGTCAAATGTATTCAAGCAGGTATGGATGTAATATCAACGTGTGAAGAATTGGCGTATCCTTGGGTCAAAGAACCACAACTCGCCAGTGAAATCGATGGTCTGGCGAAGAAGTGTGGGGTAAGTGTTTTAAGCACGGGTATAAACCCCGGTTACTTCTTAGATACATTGCCATTCTTCCTCACGGGCTTATGTGGAAAGGTTGAGAGAATTGAGGGTGTTAGAGCTGTACCTGTTGCAAAGCGTAGAATTCCCTTCCAAAAGAAGATCGGAGTCGGTATGTATCCTCAAGAATTTATGGAGAAGATTAAGAAGGGTGAGATTACAGGGCATGTCGGATTTGTAGAATCTATAGCATTGACAGCCGCTGCATTAGGATGGAAGTTGGATGAGATAAAGGAATTACCTCCAGAACCTGTAATAGCTGATAAGGAGGTAAGGACTACCTATATACCAGTACAACCCGGTCAGATGTTAGGTTACAATAGTGTAGCACAAGGAATAAAGGATGGAAAGCCCGTAATAGTATACAAAATGTTGATACATGCTGGGATAGAGGAGGGCTATCACGAATATAGGATCGAAGGGAATCCAAATATTTATGTGAGAATGGGTGAGGTAGCGGGAGACTGGGAGACCGCCCATGTAGCAGTCAATATGATACCCCGAGTAATAAATGCTAAACCAGGTTTATTAACGATGAAAGACCTGCCTCCACCATCCGCAATACTCGACGATGTAAGAATTCTAATAAACAGAGTTTAATCTCTTCTTAAATTTTTTCTTAAAAGAGTGTTGAGTGATGAAGAAGAAGGTTGAAGAGGTAGCTGAAAGTATCGATAGGCTTACTACAGTGGATATCGCTGCAAGAGGAGTTATTTACAAGCTTTATAGCGCGGTTCGTGATCTGATGAAGGAGCCATTAACGTTGATAGCAGCCCGAAGGAGTATAGAGGTGGTAAAGCCTAACGATCATGTATTCATTGTGACAGGATTTAGAGTACCTCCGAATTATATTCAAGAGACCGATGGACCGATAGGTGCAGCAGCCCTCGCTAGGGCTTTAAGCTTAGGATTAAAAGCGAAGCCTTTTCTATTTATAGAGGAAGAAGCAAAGGATATTCTCATTTCAACAGTGAGTGGAATGGGTCTGAAGTATGTTTCTAAAGAGTCCAAGGAGTCTAAAGAGTTACATGAGTTAGGGCAGGTTATGGTGGTGGGCTTACCTACAGATAAAGAGAAAGCCATTACGATCATGGACGATCTTCTAAATAAATACAGCCCTTCCATACTCCTCTTTATAGAAAAGGCCGGTAGAAATGAGAAAGGATTTTGCCACACGATGAGGGGTTTTAATGTCACACCCTATCACGCCTATGCGGAGTATATGCTTGAAAGAGTAAGTAAGCAAGGGAGTTTGACTATAGGGATAGGTGATGGAGGGAATGAAGTCGGTATGGGGAAGATTAAGGATACTGTAAAGAACTTTGTACCCTATGGTAGAGAGTGCCAATGTCCATGTAAAGGAGGGATTGCGGCAGAGTCATCTACAGACATCTTAGTTGTAGCTACAGTTTCAAATTGGGGAGGGTATGGTATCGAAGCTTGCTTAGCCCATCTTATCAACGAGCCAAAATTAATGCATGATCCAAGTATGGAGGAGAGGGCTATAGAGCTCGCGGTAAAAGCTGGGGCTATAGATGGGGTAACAGGCCTTGCAGAACCTTCGGTAGATGGTATGTTTAAGGATATACATTCATCGATAGTAAGAATACTTTATGAGATCATAAAGAAATAGAAACGATGATCGTTCGATTAAGTAACAATGGTTCTGATTCACCTTTAGTCTTATGCAGAATTTGATATAGTTAGGGAATCTTGAAACCATATAATGCTCAATATAGTGCTGATCTTTGATGATTTTTGAAAAATTTTTTAAATTGAAGTTATGATCCAAATTCTCTAACTAGAGCATAAATAATCTTAGTAAAAAAGGAGAGGGGGTTTAGGATTTATGAGGTAGTAGATTTACTGTAAAGAACCTCTTCCAAGTATCCATGAATCCTCGTAACTGTTTCCTTCGATGGCGGCTTCGTGAAAAGGCTGACGATCAACGCCACTATGACATTGAATATAAGGCCCCATACCCCTGCGTGGAAGGTGCCGAAATCACCTAACACTGGAAATACGATGATCTTAAGATAGCCTAAGACGAGTATCGAGGTACCGACGATTATTCCAACTATAGCGCCCCACTTCGTAATCAGAATCCTTCTATGTGGATAGATCACCACTAGAGTTGCTGGAGCGAATTGTAAACACCCAGCCGTAGCTAAAGCGACCAGATCGAATATGTAACCAGGCCTAATGACGGCAAAGTACCAGCCTAGAAATGCAAAGATCACCATGACGATCCTTCCGATGTTAACCCATCCTTTCTCACTCAGATTTACATTCGCACCTTTACGGATCATATCGTTGGTAATGACTGTGGATGTAGCTATGAGGAAGTTATCTTGTGTAGACATGGCTGCCGCGATCGCTCCAGCGAAGAGCAATCCCGCCAGTGCAGCTGGCGCGTACATGAAGGTGATCAAAGGTAGCATCGCATCGACGGTACCGTAAGTCTTCGTTATCTCTGCCAATGGCGGTATTATCTTCTTATGTATCAATAGGAAGCCCGTTAGTCCAGTGAGTACCGGTGGGACGTAGATGGTGCATAGGTAGATCGTTGTAGCGTACTGTGACTTCCTTATGGTTGGAGGGTCTCTGGCAGCGTAAAACTTCATCTGAAGGTGCTGCATCGTGAGCATCAGGCCTATGCTGAAGAGAAGGTAGTTTGAGAGTATCGCTCCCGGTGCGCTCCACCCTTTCATGGGGACCGAGAGTAATTCTGGTCTGATCTTTAACACTTCCTCGAATAAGGGTCCTGGACCTCCCACAGCGTTAAAGACCACGACGAATGAAACTATCCAAACCAATGCGTACATCCAGATCCCTTGAATGACATCGGTCCATGCCGTTGCCCTCTGTCCACCCATCAAACAATAGGCTAGTGTGACAAGAGTGAGAATTAGTGATGCCCATATATAGGGGATCCTCCCTTCACTCGCTATCGTCGTTATCAGACCGAATCCAATCGCCTGAACGGTGATGTAAGGTATCACCCAAAGGGCCATAAGTACAGCGATGATCAATCTTAGAAGTCTACTCTCATAAAAGTCTGCTAAAAGATCTGCCAAGGTGATATAGCCAAACCTTCTACCGAGATGCCAATACCTTGGGCCCATGACCATCGCTACCATACCTGCACAGACCGTCCATCCACACGATCCTACCCACCACGCGACACCGTGGGCAACAGCTGTAGCTGCGGATGTCAATACTGCAAAAGCGCTGTGGTACGTGGCAGCGGTGGTAAGGAATAGTACCAAAAATCCAGCGGTTCGACTCATGACGAAGAAGTCGTCTATGGTAAGTTTTAGTATTCTCATGGTTATGAATCCGACGATCAAGCATATGATGGAGTAGCCTATGATGAGGCTAGTAGATATAACCCATGGTTCAACCATACCTTTCACCTCCAAAACTTAAAGGCCGCGATCGCCAATATTATCACCAGTATAAGCCACCAGATCGTAGCCCACCAGAATGCGAGTGAAAAGCCTCCGAAGGGGATCGCGCGAGGCGCTCCGGCGAGGATCCAGCCAGGCCACCATAACATTACCATACAGATGAACACTAGTACCAAGAATACTTTGTCGGATGTTTTTCTCGGTATGATATGGCTACGGATTACGATCTCTTTCTTTTCTTCACTTTCGTTCATAGTTAAGGTATAAAAAGATTTGATATTTAAGAATTTCGAGAATTTTTTATTAATTTCTTTATGAACCCTTCTAATCTAACTTATTTTTTATAATTTCACATACCTTCAAGTGAACTTTTTGATCTTTTTGATTACTTCGATCACTTTAAAACTTCCTCTCTCCCTATACATGGTTAGAAGATCGTTCCTTGAGATGGTAAAAGTGACTTTAAATCAAAACACTTTTCACATTAAAAATCTACCAGATTTTCGGTTTTACCATTATATCTAGGATGCGTTAAGAGGATAAGAAGAGAAGATTTATTTAATGTTCAAAATAGATTTAGATTGATAGGCCTTGTACGGTTGGCGTGGACGTATCGGATTGTTGATCCCCTCATCGAATACGACGATGGAGAGCGAATTCTGGAAGGTTGTACCTGATGGTGTTTCTATACATACGGCAAGGATGAGGCTCATCGAAGCTTCAGCAGAAGCTCTTAAAGAGATGGCTAAAGAAGCCCTTAAAGCTGCAGAGGATCTCGCCACCGCCAATGTCAATCTCATACTCTATGGATGTACGACGGGCTCTCTCATCGAGGGTATCAGATGGGAGCAGGAGCTCAGCGAGAGTATAAGGTTGAGGACAGGGGTAAAGGCTATAACGACGGCCTTCGCCGTTATCGAGGCCCTTAAAGCGTTATCGATAAAGAATGTAGCGGTAGCGACACCGTACATAGAGGAGCTCAATGAAAAGGAGAAGGTATTCTTGGAAGAATGCGGGTTTAAAGTTGTGAGAATGAAGGGTTTGAATATTTTGAAGAATACAGAAATCGGTATGCAGCCTTCTTGGGTATCCTATAAATTAGCGAGGGATGTATACACTCATGATGTAGATGGTATCTTCATAAGTTGCACAAACTTCCGAACTTTGGATATTCTTGAAAAGCTTGAGAGCGATCTGAATAAACCTGTGGTATCGAGCAATTCTGCATCGATATGGTTGGCACTTAAAGAACTCGGTGTGAGGGAGCAGATAAAGGGTTACGGGAAGTTACTAGCAAATCTTTAATTGATACTTATTGAATTATAAATTATTGATCTAATCTCTCAATGCGAGTCGCTAACTTCTCACGATCTTTATCTTTTTCTATTCCATCCATACTTTTCTGTATCGTAAAAGGGAAAGGTCGTTATAATTGCATCGTTCAATGCTCCTCGAATAGATATCTGTAGCACTCCCCCTACTCGATCCAGACTTTTCGATATATAGCCCATACCAATACCCTTTCTTAAGATCGGTGAAAATGTCCCACTCGTTACTCTACCTACAACCTTACCATCGCTCAAAATTTCATAACCATTGCGTGGTATCCCTCTCTCTTTCATCACAAAGCCTACCCTGATCTTCTCCACACCTTTCCTCCTCTGTTCCAGGATCGCATGCTTGCCCACGTAATCACTTATCTTATCGGTAGGTATTAACCAGTCCAATCTTGCTTCTAAGGGTGTAGTATTTTCATCGACATCCTGGCCATAAAGTATCATGCCAGCCTCTAATCTCAATGTATCACGTGCACCTAGGCCACAGGGTAGGATATTTACATCTTTTCCTACTTCAAGGATCATATTCCAGATCTTTTCAGCCTTTATAGGTTCATCTACAGGGCATTGGGGGATTAAAATTTCGAAGCCGTCTTCGCCAGTGTATCCAGTTCGTGATATCTGTACACTAATACCATCTATCTTTGCTGAAGTATGGTGATACCTCTTTACATTGGAGAGGTTGACATCGACGATCTTCTGAAGGATTATCGGTGCCTGAGGGCCTTGTAATGCGATCAGAGCAGATTCATCGGTAATATCGATTATATCCACATCAAAATTCACAGATACCTTGGAGAGCCAATTAAAATCCTTCTCCCGATTGATGGCATTTACCACCATGATAAACTCATCTTCTTTTATCCTCAGGGTTACCAAATCGTCCAGTATCCCACCCTTTTCGTTACACATGACGGAGTAGAAGCACCTGCCATCGTATATCTTCGCCAATGCTGTAGGTAGTAGATAGTCTAAGAATTTGATCGCCTCTCTACCCCTTATTATGAATCGACCCATATGGGATACGTCAAATACACCTGCAGAATTTCTCACCGCCAGATGCTCTTCAGTAATACCCTTGAACCATACTGGTAAAAGGTAGTTGGCGAATGGTATCAATTGGCCGTGCTCTTTATGGTAAGAATAGAGGTGTGTTACCTTATGTGGATGGTGAGAAGGGATCTTTTGCTCACACATCTTAATCCCAACCTATCCCTATCGCTCTCTGCTTTATATCGAATTCGTAACTCGTAAATTTACCTAACACCGATGAATTATTAAGTCTTTCTACACAGAAAAGATTTAATTTGGTAGCCACTAAATAGAAGGAGCACTTATGATCCTCACCACCACCGAAACGATCCCTGGGTATGAAATTGAGAGAGTGATAGGATTCGTAGAGGGGAGCTCCGTCAGGACTGTGCACTTGGGCAAACATATTAGAGGTTTTTTCAGAAGGATCGTTGGAGGGGAGTTGACTTACTACAGTGATCTTCTAGATAGAGCGAGGAGTGAAGCCTGTAAGAGGATGATCGAGAAGGCTGAAAGGTTGGGGGCTGATGCTATAATCGGTGTTAGATACATGACGGCTATGATAGCTGCTGGAGCATCTGAAATTACTGTATATGGGACTGCTGTGAAGCTAAAGCGAATATAACAAATGTAAAATTTAATTTTAAATTTTGATCAGGATCAAAGAAGTTATCCTCTAAACATCCAAATATTCGATACAGGTTTTAGAATAAGAGCGAGTTCATGATAAGGAAAATTGGATAGATTTTATCTATTTTATGGGAAAAGAACCTTTATAACTGTAATGTTACACTCAAGGCTATAAGGGATGATCTTCATTTATGGATCAAAAGTTGGGCAGATTGGAATTCATACCGATCAAGGTGGAGGTCCAGAAGGATAGGTTCGACCTCGTTCAAAAGGTTATTGAAGCGATCGAGAAGAATCACGAATCTCTTAAAGATGGTGATATCATCGTGATCTCGAGCAAGTTCGTCGCGATGGCCGAGGGCAGAATCGTAAAGTTAAGTACCGTTCATCCGAGTAAAGAGGCGAAGAAGCTCGCAAAAAGGCTGAATATGAGCGAAAGGTTCGCAGAATTGGTCCTTAGAGAAGCCGATGTAGTCTTTGGTGGAGTACCGGGCTTCGCACTGACCATCAAGGATGGTGTCTTATCACCGAACTCTGGAATAGATAGATCGAATGTATACCCCGGTTACGTGATACTACATCCGAGCGATCCATTTAAAAAGGCCGAAGATTTGAGGAAGGCGATCTTCGAAAGGACTGGTAGGAAGGTCGGCATAGTCATCACAGATAGTAGACTATTGCCTACAAGGGTGGGGACTGTAGGTATAGCGATCGGTGTGGCTGGCTTTGAGCCTGTTCGTGATATGAGAGGGAAGAAGGATCTATTCGGGAATGTACTGAAGGTCACTCGCCAGGCTTTGGCCGATGATATCAGTTCGGGTGCCCAACTCTTAATGGGTGAAGCTGACGAAGGTATACCGATCGTTATCGTGAGAGCTGTAGATCTGCAACAGAACCCGATAACCTTCACCGACCGGCCGATCGGTAAAAGAGAAGTCGTTATCGATTACAAGAGGTGCATCTACTTGAAAGGGCTCAGTGTATCAAGAAGGAGGGTCAAGTAGATGTTTTCTCCTTATCATTACCGATACCGATAGGTTTTGAATACTCTTGAATGATCATCTCCTCTAACTTCTGAAAGTAGAGCCTGGTGGCGAATGGCATCGAATCTAGATTCTTCTCGATCGCTTCGATAACGTAAGGAACTGCCCTTCTGGAAGCCCTAAATTCAAACTTCATCCATAATATTGGATCCTGCTTCACAGAGATACTATCACGAAGCTCCTCAGGGCATAAGGCCTTCGCATCCGCCTCGATGATACGGTACCAATCTGCGAGAACGTCGGGATCTAAACCATGTTTTATTTCATCTATCATACTTAGAAATCTGTTGATTAGAGAGATCTCGACACTATCATTCATGACCATCACAAAGAGAATTTCAGTATGACCTCTTCATCATCTTCGAAATCGTGCTCACTGAGCTCCCCGATACGCTCCCGATAGATCTGTCGAAACTTCTTTGCAGTCTGCACATCTGGAAAGCATACGAATATGCGATTATAATTCGAATATAATTCTCTTACGTAATCTACCACAACATCGAAGTATCTATCTAACTTTATAGCTTCACGGTGATCGACACGGATGATCCCAGCATCATCCTCGGTAAGTATGAGAACCATCTAACCCTCAAGGATCTTTGTAACCTATTCGATATTCTTAAGATGGGTGCTCAAGCTTCTTTGACAAATTGCTATCCACACTCTATATTTTTTAAGTTGATAAAGGCAGAGAGATGTTAAGATTGCTAAAATTCACGATCTATCGATAGGTATGATCTCTAATGTAAAATCTTGTGTCGAGAGCTTTACACCACAATTTTTACAACGGCCATTGGAGGCCCGGAGAATATTCTTTGCGGACTTCAACTCTGTACCTACATACAGAGTGGCACCACAAGAGCTACATACGATTTCGAATACCATTTTCAGCTTTAGCTATAATATATGGTGACTACGATATAAATTTAAC
>JANXEG010000051.1 GCA_025058425.1 Nitrososphaerales archaeon | reverse complement strand
AAGAAGAGAATACTTAAAGTACATTGGTTCATTCGTTATAGGTGCTGTGATATTTGGTGGTGGTGTAGCTGCATATTACGCATCCTTACCACCAGTGAAAGAAGTAATAACAAGGACTGTTACTGAGACTGTACCGGGGCCAACGGTAACGAGGACTGTTACTGTAACGGTAGCACCGACTCCAACTCCCACACCTACACCAACACCTACTCCTACTCCAACTCCTAGTCCTACACCAACACCTAGACCTACGCCCTCACCATCCCCAACCCCGAAGAGAAAGTTCAATTGGGGAACTGCTACTGTTGGTTCTACGGGGCATAGAGCTCTCGTTGGAATAACTTCCATCTTAAATAAACATATGCCAGGCTACGAATTCACCGTAATTCCAACACCCGGGGCAGTGGCCAGTATGAAGAATTATGCGAAGGGCGAGTTGGATGGTTGCTACACATCAGACATCGGCTTCACTGAAATGTACCGTTTTGAAAAAAGGTTTAAAGACTTTAGAGCAGAAGCTAAGAGGATGCCGGTCCAAACCTTCTGGGCTTATACGATAGAGGTTACACTCGCCATTCATGATAGGAACCTGGGCAAGTATAAGAAGTGGTCAGACCTTAGTGGTAAAAAGATTTACGCATTCTATTTGGGTTGGGATGTCCACGCTGCCCTTACACCACTGTTAGATACTTTAGGTGTTAAATTCACACATGTAGAAATGGATACATCGATGGTCGGATCCGCACTTGAGAAGGGTGAGATAGAAGCGACCGGTGTATATACTACTTCATACAAATCACCACCTCCATGGATAAAGGAGCTTGAAATGACAACACCTATTGCTATACTGAATCCGAGTGAGGATGAATTGAAAAAACTTAGGGCTGCAGGTTTCGATATTGTTGAAATCGATCCGAAGGAAGCTTTTGCAACCGATGTGAATGTCGATAAGATCTATGCAAGGGCATTCTTCTACGGCTTCTCTGTGGGGACAGAGGTACCAGAGGATGATGTGTATAATATGCTAAAGATACTTGAGAGGTATAGAGAAGATTTAATTACATACGATCCAGGTTTCGAAGTACTTGCCAAAGATTTCGCAGGTTTTCAAGTACGTGGAATAGAAGCACTTAGGGCTATGTGCCCAGATCCAGAAGTACCTATTCACCCTGGATTGGCAAAGTATCTTAAAGAGCGTGGGTTATGGAAGGATGCATGGAAGATCGCAAGGTAGCAAAAACTTTCTCACTATAATTTTTTTCATTGCATCGATACCATTCCTAGCTTACTTGATCAACTACTATTATATGGGAGCTGGGGGTCCGTGGCTATTAGCTGTAACGATGGTCCCCTATTCCTACATACTTTACACATTAGACTCTCTACGTAAGGATCAACTTTACCCCAAACTCGGTAAGAAACTTAACTACCTGATCGCTTCCATCTACATAGTACTCTGTATAATAGTTGCAACGTATCTATCTACAGAATTTTATAATTTGAGGGCTTTGAGGCTTGGCTCTTACAATATCTACGATATCACGGTAAGTGCGATTATGCTTGTATTGATCATGGAGTATGCAAGAAAGAGACATAGGATACTATTCTTTTTAAATATCTTCCTTATACTTTACGCAGTCTATGGATGGTTGATCCCGGGTATATTCGCGCATAAGGGATTATCCATAATAAGAGTCATAACAGCGATGGGTGTTGAGCTTGAAACGGGCGTCTTTGAAGCATTACCACAACTTGCGTTGACCCTGGTCGGCTCATTCTTACTTGTAATAAGTATTGCAAGAGGCTTTGGTTGTATAGAATCGATAATCAAAGGCGCCTCTACAATAGCACGTAAATCTTTACATGGTATTCCTCAATCCGCAGTAATCGGCTCCATGGGTGTGGGTACTGCAACCGGAAGTGGTGCGGCGAACGCTGCAGCTGTCGGGAGCTTCACGATACCTTTGATGATAAAGTTGGGTTTTCCGAGACCAGTCGCTGCCGGTATCGAAACTTCCGCATCTATAGGTTCACAGATCATGCCTCCAGTGATGGGGATCGCTGCATTCATTATGAGCAGTTTTCTTAATGTGTCGTACTTCGATGTAATGATAAGGGGTTACTTACCCGCATTGATCTACTATGGTGGTGTAGCGTTAAGTGTCTACTTGCTCACTAACCGATACGTTCACTCAAAATCCTCTGTAACCCTACCGACTTTGGAGAAGGCTAAGTTGGACCTTCGTGAAAAGATGAATATCTTCATATTCATCTTCGGTTTGTCGACTCTAGTGTACTTAATGGGTGTAATCAGAATGCCACCCATACTTGCCGCATTGACTACGGCGGTCATAATCTCGATCTTACTATCGTTAAACTTTGCTTATCACCTATACAGAACCGGTGCGAAAAGATCGAAAGAAGTAAAGGATATCGTTATGCAGGTTGTGGATCATTTCGCAACACAAACCTCCGACCTAACACTCCTCCTCTCCACTCTGGGAATCCTGGTAGGGATCTTTACCATTACGGGAGTGCCTACTAAGATAGGTGCGATGTTGATGGAAGTAGGTAGGGGTGAGATAGTGGCTCTAATAGTTATCACATTCTTATTCGGATACTTTGTAGGTTTGGGTGTGCCACCTGCCGCTACATATATACTCGTCGCTATAGTGATAGCGCCTTACATGGTCAAGCTCGGTATTGATCCTTGGGTGATACACTTTTACGCTTTCTTCCTAGGTGTCTTCTCCGAACTCTCTCCACCGACTTCTGTCGCTGCAGCCGTATCATCGAAGATCGCCGGTGCATCATTCTTAAGGACGATGTTCGAAGCTTCTAAGATCTGCATATCGTTGTATGTTTTGATGTTCGTTGTATTCACGAGACCGAATATCGTAGTAGAGCCGGGAATTTCACAACTCTTTAACGGAGGTTTGGTGATGGCTGGCACATCTGGCATAATCTTCGGAATATTCGGTAAATTCGATAAAAGATTATTTTTAGATGTACCATTAAGAATCTTTATAGCGATACTATCATTATTGGCGCTATTTCATCCAGATATCAATCTAGCCGTACTATCATCTCTAGCGATACTCGTCATGATCGTATTCGGTCTATATCGATTGAAGAGGGTCTTAAGAGGATGATCTTCGCTTTAACATCACATATGTTTAAGCTCTTCAGCTATGCGCTTGAAAGACAATCCTCTTTCGATCGATCTCGAGAATACGATCTCTTTCTCTTCCAGCTCCTTTGATAACTTCAACACTTCTTGAGCCTTCTCAGAATTTATCACCACCACTCCCGTATCATCACCGACGATTATATCGCCCCCTTTAATCCTAACACCATCTATTTGAATCGGTTCATTAACACTCTGTATCTTAATACGTGTCTTACCACTCCTTGGGGTTATATGCTTTGTAAATACAGGGAATCTAAGCCTTCTAATTTCATCAACATCTCTCACACCCCCATTCACCACAACACCTTCCACACCCTTCATCTTCGCAGCCAAAGATGCGAGCCCTCCCCACACCGATACACACGCGCCATCGATATCTATTACGATCACCTCCCCTCCTTTACATTCATCTATGATACTTCCTATTCTAAACTCGCTTAAATCGTAAGAGTTAATCACACTCGCTGAGCCCCTCACAGTTAGGGCTCTACCCGCGATCCTTACTCCCTCATTTAGAGGGCGAATATTATCTAGTATACCGTGCAGTCCAAGTTTATCCATAGCGTCTGAGATGATCGTAACTGAATAATTCTTAAATTCAGCAGGATTCATACATTGATATTATAAGCTCACACTATTTATATTTCACTGATAGTTATCATCGAATTTATCCATTTATCACACTTTATCATGTAGATACAATGTTATAGAAAAAATTTAATTACCTTGATGTATTCCATTTAAATTGGGCCGAGGTAGCTCAGCGTGGGAGAGCACCCGGCTGAAGACCGGGCTGTCGCCGGTTCAAGTCCGGCCCTCGGCATAATAACCTTAAGATGTTTCACAATAAAGGATTGACAGAGGATCGTTTACCCGTAGCTTACTGTAGTCTTATTAACAATTAGTCATCGACATCTTCAACTATGCTAATTATCATAGATTGAAGTGTTATAATTCTTCTCTCAGGATACTTACTGCATATATTCTAACTCCCAAAAACCTATTCTCTATTTCTCTATCCTCTATCTTTCTCCACGAATGATCTTCATCAAATACTTTCCATTCGTTAACATACCATGATCGTTATTCAAGTAAATGTATTTACGTGAAGCTGGGAGTCGCTTTATAGAATTCACAATTTCATTCAATTCCTCATCCGTATATTCATAATTGTACCAAACATCTCTACCATGTAATCTCAAATATACAACATCATTTATCATCACTATATCACGAGGAAGCTCAGGTGCATCGACGGAGCAAAAGACTATGCCCAAATCACGAAGATCATCTACATTCTTCCACCACGAATTATCCCGAAACTCCACAACGGCCCTATTGCCAAGGTTCAACTCTTTGAAGAAATCGTTAAGAATACTTATACTCTTTTCACTATACCTGAAGCTCGGTGGCATTTGGAAGAGCCAGAATGATATCTTCTCTTCCATAGTACGTAAAGGCTCTACAAATCTCTTCCATAGTTGAATAGCTTTACCACGTAACTTAGCGTAGTGTGTGATGGAGCGGTGCACCTTGATGGTGAAATCAAAATCTTCTGGGCTATTCGACCAGGCCTTTACCCATGTGGATGAAGGGAATCGGTAAAAACTTGCGTTAATCTCTACGGTATCGAAGCCCTGTTTTATATACCATTCAAAAGGTGTAGGTTTACCTTCATTCCAAAAGTAGCTATAGCCTGATGTCCCGATCTTTATCTTACTCATCTATGAACGATCACA
This sequence comes from Nitrososphaerales archaeon, assembly GCA_025058425.1. NCBI lineage: Archaea > Thermoproteati > Nitrososphaerota > Nitrososphaeria > Nitrososphaerales > Nitrososphaerales archaeon. The sequence goes on along the minus strand of JANXEG010000051.1, from coordinate 3,763 downwards.
TCGATAAGATTAATAAAGTTATGCGTATTACCATACTTAATCGTAAGAGCTTTACGATTAAATAAGGTTTATCTTTATCTTTTAAGTACGGAAAGGAGTAAAATCCTTAATCCACACTTAAGTTAAATTTATAAAATACCATGTTTGTAGCTATTGCTTGGAGATTTACAAAATGGCGAAAGATATCTACTTATTTGAAGAAGGAGATGGTAAGAATAAGAAGTTACTGGGTGGTAAAGGTGCAGGCCTTTGCCAGATGACACAACTCGGTTTACCAGTACCACCGGGATTTATAATCACTACCGAAGTCTGCAAAAAATACTATGAAGCTGGAATGCGCCTTCCCGATGGATTGATGGATAAAGTTCGAGAAGCCATGGCCCATGTGGAGAGGAAGACAGGTAAGAAGTTTGGAGATCCACATAACCCGCTCCTGGTCTCTGTAAGATCTGGTGCTGCGGTCTCCATGCCGGGGATGATGGATACGATTCTCAACCTCGGTCTGAATGATAGCACCGTACAGGGCTTAATAGAGCAGACCGGTGATGCGCGTTTTGCTTATGATGCGTATAGAAGGTTTATACAACTTTTCGGCAAGATCGTCCTTGGCGTCGATGAGAAATTATTCACGGAAGTCTTTGAAGAAGCGAAAAGGAAGGCTGGTGTGAAGAACGATTATGAATTGGATGCGGAATCGTTAAAGGCTGTGGTACAGAAGTTTAAAGAAATCTGTGAAAAAGAGACTGGTGCACCCTTCCCTGAAGATCCCTATGTTCAACTGGAGAAGGCGATAGCTAGTGTATTTAAGAGTTGGATGGGGAAGAGGGCCGTCGATTATAGGCGGGAGTTCAAGATAACACCAGATATCGCCGATGGGACTGCAGTGAATATAGTGGCGATGGTCTTCGGAAATCTTGGTTTTAACAGTGCTACTGGTGTAGTCTTCACTCGAGATCCTGCTACAGGCGCTAAAGGTCTGTATGGAGATTACTTGGTAAATGCTCAAGGCGAGGATGTGGTCGCTGGTATAAGAACACCAAAGCCGATCGATGAATTGAAGAAAGAAATGCCCGAAAGTTATCGTGAATTGGTAGAGATATGTGATCGATTGGAACGTTTCTATAAAGAGCCACAGGATGTCGAATTCACAATCGAAAGGGGCAAATTGTACATGCTTCAAACGAGAGATGCAAAGATGAATGCGTTGGCCCTCGTCAGAACATCTGTAGATATGTGTAAAGAGGGTATCTTAACAAAAGAGGAGGCTCTATTACGAATAAAACCCGATCAACTTGAGCAACTATTACACAAAACCGTCGATCCAAAGGCTAACGTGAAACCAATCGCTAAGGGTGTTAACGCTTCACCGGGTGCGGCCTGTGGTAAGGTAGTCTTTGATGCGGATGAAGCCGAGCGGCTTGGTAGAAGTGGTGAAAGGGTAATCCTAGTAAGAGAAGAAACAAAGCCGGAAGATATTCATGGATTCTTCGCTGCACAAGGTATATTAACGAGTAGGGGCGGTAAGACGAGCCATGCGGCTGTAGTGGCGAGAAGTATGGGTAAGCCGTGTGTAGTAGGGGCTGGAGAAGTCCTCATCGATCTTGAGAAGCGTCTATTCACAGTTGGTGATATCGTGGTGAAGGAGGGCGATTTGATAACTATCGATGGTACCACGGGCAACGTGTATCTAGGAGAGGTTCCCATGATCGAGCCTCAGCTCTCAGTCCATCTAAAGGAGTTATTATCCTGGGCCAACGAATTCCGCAGACTCGGTGTAAGGGCGAATGCCGATACACCGGAAGCTGCAAGGTTGGCACGAAGTTTTGGAGCGGAGGGTATCGGACTCTGCAGGACGGAAAGGATGTTCAACGCTCCCGATCGACTTCCTATAGTGGTCAGTATGATATTGGCAGAGAGTAAAGAAGAGAGGATGGATGCTTTAAATAAACTCATGCCCATGCAAAAGAACGATTTTAAAGAGATTTTAAGGGCCATGGAAGGATATCCTGTAACCATCCGACTACTCGATCCACCATTACATGAATTCTTACCGAGGTTTGAAGAGCTCGTAGAAGAAGTATATCGCTTAAAGTACTCGAAGGGTTCTGAAGCCGAACTTTTAGAAAAGCAGAAGATCCTTTCTCGAGTAAGAGTTATGACCGAGGTCAATCCGATGCTTGGGCATAGAGGTGTAAGAGTTGGTATCACCCATCCGGAGATATATGAAATGCAGGTAAGGGCTATATGTGAAGCTGCAGCCGAGTTGATGATCGAGGGTGTTAATGTTAAACCTCAAATCATGATCCCCCAGGTTGCAGCCGCTGAAGAGCTTGTAGTGGTGAAAGAGATCGTCGATCGTGTTAAAGAGGAGGTTGAAAAGAAGTATGGGCTTAAAATACCGATCAAATTCGGTACGATGATGGAAGTTGTAAGGGCATGCTTGACTGCCGATCGTATAGCAGAGGTCACCGATTTCTTCAGCTTCGGAACCAACGATTTAACTCAAGGAACATTTAGCTTCAGTAGAGAAGATGCAGAGAATAAATTCTTACCCATATATAACTCCAAGGGGATTTTAAAGTACAATCCATTCCAGACACTCGATGAAGAGGGTGTCGGTAAGTTGATCAAGATGGCTGTCGAGCTTGGAAAAGCTGCCAATCCTGAAATCGAGATTGGTATATGTGGAGAGCATGGTGGCGATCCAGATTCGATAACATTCTGTCACAAAGCGAACCTTACGTATGTGAGTGCATCACCCTACCGAATACCCATCGCTATACTCGCTGCTGCACAGGCAGCCATAAAGGATAAAGCTCGTAAAGCTTAACACGGACTTAATTCATAAATCATAATCCCATGGTTTAATTATTTATACGATCGTACGAAGGTTTTCAGAGTTAAAATTTAATGGAAGCAAGATCGTAAAATTTAAAATATATTCTAATCGGTGTTATCGATGAAATAAAAAATGAGGGGTGATTTGATATTTGATTAATTACTTCTTCTCTTCCTTCTTCTCCTCTTTCTTCTCTTCCTTCTTCTTCCCTTTCTTACCGCATGATGTCAAGTCCAACACCGTCTAATCAATAATGAATCGGTGATATATAAATGATAGCAATTTTATGAGTGGTTTAACTACTACTGTCGAAGAGATCAATTCAAGGGTTTTGTTGATGTAGTGATGAAGATCAGATTTACCATCAAAAAGTGCTGTTATGGATTTAGAAATATCTTCTATCATAAAGCCCTCCTCAATATGAGATGCGGCCCCTTCAAAGGTTGAGCAGCTAACTTCGAAAGATGCAAAAATATGTGAAGTAGGTAATTTATGTTGGTTATGTTGGAGCGAATAAAACCTCTAGAATATGGATTCTGTCGATATGTCTATACAACGCTTCTTTATCTGGAAATACAGAGTTACAGTAGGGGCATTTGATACCTTTTGGAAGCTCAAGTTCAATGGATATGGCATTCTTCTTCACATCTCCAACACATGATCGTTGAGAGATGATACCGACGATCCTATCCCCATCACGAATTAGAAGCCTTCTAAAGTTATGTCTAACCATGATCGAGAGTGCTTCCCGAACGGTCGTACCCTTCGGTACTGAGATAATGGGTGATGACATGATCTCCTTTAAAGGTGTCTTGAGCGGATCCTTACCTTCAGCAACGACTTTATAGAGGATATCACGCTCCGTAACGATCCCGACGGGCTTCCCACCCTTCGTCACGATTAAACTCCCGATACCTCGCTCCT
>JANXEG010000050.1 GCA_025058425.1 Nitrososphaerales archaeon | reverse complement strand
AAAGGGGTTTAGAGGTCAAGCCGTTCTTTATGATGTACAGAACCGATCAGCTCAATAATCTCCTCGATAGATTATCCAAATTTAGTAGATTTTGGAGTACCTTTGCAAATGTGGGTATTTTTATTAGTGTGGTTGCGATGGTCTTCGCTCTAACGTTCCTCTTACGAAATCTCTACAGCTACTTCTTCCTCAAACCGGAAGATTTCGCTCAGGTCGCTCTACTCTTACCCGGTGTCACGATTCAGACACCTGTCGCATTGACCTACTTCCTCCTCTCTTTACCATTTATTCTCATAATCCACGAAGGTGCACATGGTGTTATAGCAAGGTTGGAGAAGATAAGGATCAAGTCGAGTGGTATTCTGTTGGTCGTAACACTCATCGGCGCCTTCGTCGAACCCGATCAAGAAGAATTTAAGAAAGCGCGCCACTCATCAAGATTAAGAGTATTTGCAGCAGGCTCGGCCGCAAATATACTCTTCTCATTTATAGTGTTGATCTTTCTCGTATTAACTCCTACATTCGCTCCCATACTACCTAATGAAGTCAGGCCCGTGTTTTATGAAGAGCCTTCTGGCCTATTGGTAAGGGTGGTTTCACCAGATAGCCCTGCGGAGAGGTCTGGGTTAAAGGTGAATGATATCATCGTAGGAGTCGATGGGCATAGAATTAAGAGCTTGGAAGATTACATCGATCTAAATCTAAAACCGAACCGATCGATTACGTTGAAGGTCCTAAGGGATGGCTCGACGATCCTTCTAAATGTTGAAACTATACCATCACCCATCGATAGATCTCGGGGCGTGATAGGTTTCGGGGGCATCACCTTCTACCCTCCCCGATTGTTCCCCTCTGGCATCTATTGGCCCCCTCATGTGGCCCTCTTCCTCTTTTGGGTCTGGTTCCTTTCATTCAATGTGGGACTATTCAACATGCTTCCCATATACCCTTTGGATGGAGATGGCTTCATCAATACGATCTTAAATTCGAGACTTTCGGTTAAGAAGAGTAAGGTATTGAGATTGGTTATAAATATATTTGCTCTGTCTCTGGTCGCGATCAACCTGATCATCAGCATCATCAATTATGGCCTATTCGTAATCTAGTATGCTACTTACCAATATGATCGCGAGTATGAAATGTACGAAGTGTGGCATCGGCAGACCGATATACAAGAGGTTATATTCGGGTGAGCAACTCTGTCCATCCTGCTTCACTTCATCCATCTTAAAGAAGGTAAGGAGGACGATTTCACGCTTCAAGATGTTGAAGCATGGGGATAGAGTGGCCGTCGCCGTTTCTGGAGGAAAGGATAGTTTAACTCTACTCACCATTCTCGATAAATTATGTAGGAAGCATGCATCACAACTTTATGCTATTTCGGTAGATGAAGGTATCGAGGGTTACCGTGATGAAGCTCTAGAGTATGCGGATCGAGTATGTAGTGATCTGAATATTCCACATGCTACCATATCTTACCAAGAGCTCTACGGTTTTACACTGGATGAAGCCCTGAAGTGTAGAAAGGATTTGAAGATCTCTGCATGTGCATTGTGTGGTGTATTGAGGAGGAGGGCTCTAGATATCATTGCCGAAAGGGTGAAAGCGGATGTGGTGGCTACCGCTCACAACCTCGACGATTACATTCAAACCTTTATCATCAACATTTTAAGTGGTGATCTAGAGAGGTTGGGATGGCTCGACCCCACCTATGAACCTCACACGAATTTCGCTATAAGGAGGGTGAAGCCCTTGATCGAACTTTACGAACAAGAAATAGCGCTTTATGCATACCTTAAGAAGATCCCATTTCAAGAAGTAAGCTGCCCCTATAGAGAAGAGGGGATCAGATCTGAGATTAGAAATTTCTTAAACGATTTGGAGAGTAGACATGCGGGTATTAAGTATATCATCTTTAAATCGGCCTTAAGTATTGCACACCAATCACGAATTTTACATAGAAAGGATTCTATAAAGCGTTGTATAAAGTGTGGGTATCCATCATCTTCGCAAATCTGCTCCGTCTGCCAGATACTTGAGTCGATCAGAAAGAATATGTAAATAAGTGTGCTTATAATAGTATATCTTGGCGGCGGGTAGGGCTGGGAGGCTAGCCGTCTCCTCGACCTGAAAACGGCTATATGCAGGGGCCAGTAACCGTCGGCTAAAGTGCCTTGATCAAGATACCCACCAACCTCACATGGATGATTCCGCGCCGTAGTGGGTGGCCACAAGAGGTAGCCCTTCCGAAGGGAAGGGTGAACCTTCGGCTGCTGAATCGGCCAGGCCCGGGAGGGAGCAACCGTAAAGCAGGGTGGCTACGCTGCTACGCCTCCGTGGTTGACAATGTGAGGTTGGGAACGGGACTTGGTTGGGGCATGAACCCCGACGGAGCCGCCGCCACTTCAATAAGTACGATGAAGTAGAGCTCTCTTTAGATAAAAGATTTTTTAATATAAGAATTTAAATCCTTTCTTCTTCGATCAATACTACAAGCATTTGGACGTAAAAAGGTTCAAAAAGGATCTTACATTATTATCGGAAAGGTTAAAGAAGAATCATGAAACGATGAGTGAAGAGCTTGAGAGGATCAAAGAAAAGCTCATCAGGCTATATAGAAGGGGGCTCGTAAAGATCAACCACTCAGCCCTCGAACTTCTTTGTGCATACAATCTACTCAAGATGGGCTACGAAGTCGATGTGGAGCATAGGGTATCGGAGAGTCTTATCTGTGATGTATACGGATTAAAGGGTGATGATGCATTGATCGTAGAGATCGAGACCGGCTTTGTACCACCCGAATACGCGTTGGAACCTCTAATATACAATAAAGCTAGAATCGTGAGTAAGATAGCGAGGTACTGCCCCTATGCAGCGAAATTTAGCTTAGGCACACCACCAAATAACCTACTCCCCATCTCTAAAACCTTTCAGAAACCACCGAGGTACAGAACTCAAGAGGAGATCGAGAAGTTAAAGAGCCTATGTGATCTTTACTATAAGAATCCGCCCATCACGATCGAACAATTGAGGAATGCAAAGCTTCACTCTATATTCATCCTCGATCTCGATAATTACAGGGTTTACGAGATCGATTTAGAAAGTTACATCCAAAATTTAAGTACCATGCCATTTGCCCTTATAGAGGATCTATGAACGATCATGAGTAAAGGAAAAGAAAGCGAAAAGGAAAAGGTAAAGACTCACCAAAGAAGAGCCAAAGGGCTAGGGCTAAAGGCTAAAAGGTCGAAAGGAATAGTAGTAAGGTAGAGAAAAGGATCGCCGCCAGATTCTCGGGACAGATGTGGCTTTCCTTTGGCGGTAGTTACGCGGTTTTTACCTTCTCACTACCGCCTAGGTTTGCCCTCGGCCATATGGTTCGGAAGGTGTGGATGAGGTTTCTCATCCACCTCCGCTCTACTCATATGGCCGTTCGCTAACTGGTACCAGGCATTGAGGCCTTCCTCAATGCCACCTAAGTGTTAGCGAATCTGCCCCTCTCCCGACCTGGCGGCAACTAGTTCTATACTAAATATATTAATAAGGAATTTGGTCAAGAAGATTTTACCTATGTACAAAAAGGAAAACTACAAATGAGAAATTCTAATTTATCCTTCTATTAATTGAGAAAAGCATGCCTTAAATAGGATTGATCTTAATTGAAGCCCTTTCATAGACTTTCAAAAGCTTGACCATTCCCGATGATAAAGTAAAAATGAGAAGATATGAACTTAAGTCAATCGGCTACAGGTTAAGAGTTATAAATCAGCCATCATTTAATGATATTACTAGCGAAAGTCAGCAAAGCTGGGGTCGCCTAGCCTGGTAGGGCGCAGGCCTGCTAAGATACAGCGCCGAAAGTCTGTGGCCGATAAGGCCGCGCGGGTTCGAATCCCGCCCCCAGCGCCAGTATCTTTTCTCTTAAGTAAGGATTAAGAGATTTTTATCTACTCGCTCAAAGATCAAAGATTGAAGATCGATTGGGCTATAAAGGCATCTTGGTAGCGGGGGGTAGATTTGAACTACCGATCTGCGGGTATCTTACGTGAATAGTTATGAGCCCGCCGGGATGACCTGGCTTCCCCACCCCGCTACGAAGAGAATAAGAACTCTTTCATATTTATTTAGTGATCGATGAACTTAAATATTTTACCGTGAACATTTTCATCGGATCGATATTACTTTCAATTTTCATAAAACTTAATTGGATGATCTTTGAAGGATATTGATGGTTTTGAGATTTTTTCCTTCGCCGTTAGCGAAGATATCTACTAAGGTTATTTCTTATCTTTATCGAAGCTTTGTTGAGAATTATTTACAAACTATTATCATCTTATTACCTTTGATAAGTTCACCTTTAAGATTAAGATTGGTGCAATTCTGCTTCAATCTGTTTTATCTTCCACTCCAAAACTTTCTTTAGATAAGAATTATCCATCGGAACCATGGTTTTGCCACATTTTGGACACTTGAAGAAATGTTCCATAGATTCTTCAAAGGTCATACTCCTACATCCAGATGTACCGCAGGAGTAGAATTGATGGCTATTCTCATACTCTAGTCTACTCTTCAATCTGTTTAGAATTTTTCTTTTCTGTGTGAGAATAAAGCTATCGACTTGATCCCTCTGTGCCCTCCATCTGTAGACGAACCAGCTCTTCTTCTGATCCCTTACTCTAATACCAGTTATTAAAGAGTGTCCGAATAGCGTATATAGGGCTTTTCTCACAATATTGATCTTAAGACCGGTGGCACTCGCTATTTCTTCATCGGTAGCATTTTCATTATTGAGAACAGCCCTTGCTACACGTGCATAATCCTCACCACCTAAAAGGCTCGCGATCTTCACGAATGAATCTTCATATTCGATATTCATTATTCTACCATCTCCACCCTCTTACCATACTCTGAAGGTATCACTCTAATTTTATATCCGTTGAACATACGTTTAAGCTCTTCTCCTCCAAAGAGACGGTCTAGAAAGATGGCGAGTGCAGCGACCTCCGAATGAGGTTGATGTCCTATAGCTACATTAAAATCACTGATCTTAAAGACTTCTCCCGGTACCTTCTCTGCACCCACGATGACCAGAATATCTTTACCAGAATTTCTAATCTTATTTATTACCTCATCCACATGGATTCCATACATCGTCAAGTGAACCACGAGACCTCCACGATTCTTCCACTCTTTAATAACCTTCCTCCAATCATCTATCAATTCCACACCGAATTCGCCACCCCACATCCTCGTCACATTATCGATACTCTCCTTGACCTTTTCCTCAGCATTTACGATCCAGATTTTGTTCGCACCGAATGCTCTTGCTACCAAACCGACATGGGTAGTTATGCGATCATCCCTTACCAATCTATGCCCCAATCTTAATACACAGACCTTCAAGTCTTTACAACCCTTTTCTTAACCAAATTTTCGTAAGATGATTGGAAGTGATCGATCGTCCATGAAGGACCATCAACGATCAATGTGAGATTATAATCGGAAGTTAAAGTCTTCACTACAGCGTTCTGTTTCAACCAATCGATCTCTTCAGCCAGATTTAAAGCTTCCTCCTGACTTAAAGTTAGCTCTAATCTAACAGACTTAAAGATCGAATTATATATCCTTTCTTTTAATTCATCGATGCCCATTCCCGTTTTAGCAGATATTACCACGTAGTTCCCTTCAAACCCTATCACTCTCAACTTTTCATCCCAGCCTTCTTTTGCGACAAGGTCTGCTTTATTAAAGACGAGTAATATACGTGAAGGTGATACCTTGAGCTCCGAAAGTATCTTCATACAATCCTCGTACTCTTTAGCCAATTTGGTAGATGGTTTGCTGAGATCTAACATGAGAAGGACAAGATTCGCATAGGTCAACTCTTCCAACGTCGATTTGAAAGATTCGATCATGTAGGTGGGTAGCCTACTGATGAATCCCACGGTATCTGAGATGAGGACTTTGGAGTTGAATAGATTCGTCGCTCTTGTGTACGTGGATAGGGTTGTAAATGCTCCTTTATCCACCTCTTTCTTCTCGCCCGTTAGTAGATTGAAGAGTGTAGTCTTACCAACACCTGTATAACCTGCGAGGGCGATGATCGGGATATTTAACTTCTGCCTTTGAATTCTATGTAAAACCCTCATTCGACCGATTTCTTTAAGTTTTTCTTTGAGCATCGAAATCCTCTTCTTAATCGTATAATAGTACACATCTACCTCATACTTACCCAACCCAAAGAAACCGGGTTGTTCACCCATCTTCGCCAATCGGACCTTCTCCTTCGCCCGAGGCATCTCATACCTGAGTTCGGCCATCTTTACTTGAATCTTCGCTTCAGCGGTGGTAGCCCTCCTATTAAATATCTCTAGAATTAGTTTCTCTCTATCTATCACTTCTACACCTGTAAGTTTCGTTAGATTATAGATCTGAACCGATCTTAACCTTTCATCGAATAAGATGGCATCCACATTCAGATCCTTCACCAACCTTTTCAATTCTTCAGCCTTTCCAGGGCCTATCCCGAACTTCGCCCTCTTAAGGTATCTTTGCTTAATGACTTCGACTACTTCATATCCCGCTGCATCTGCCAATCCCAAAGCTTCTTCGATGATGTACTGATCTGGATAGGTGATCAATATACTTCTTCTCTTCTGCAAATTTTATCCCTTAATGAAATTATTCACCTTCAACAGGTACTAAGAGCTCTACTTTGAGGGTATGCTCGATCTTCCTCGCCAGTATATCATCAGGCTTAAGTTTACCACTCTCTAAGAGCTTTATCACAGAGAGTTTTTCATTGATCTTACGACTTAACTGCTCCTGTGTCAGACCGATCCTCTCACGTGCCTGTTTAATCACTTTGAAGTAATCTTTCCTTAATTCCAATTTAAACTCATGTTTGACCGTGGAAGGGGTTTGTATCGAGGGCTGTGCTTTCTTCACCACCTTCACTGGAGATCCCAATTTCGAGCACATATTACACACTATGAATACTGCACCATCTACTTCAATATTTACAGTCTGCCCATGTATCGCTCTTCCACAAATTTCACATCTTGCGGACATCATCGATCTTCCGATCTGTAATCTTTGTAGATATGTGAGGTATTTTCATCGATCTATGTATCGAGCCCTTTTTCACATCCATCCTTAACATCTTAACCTTCATCGACAGCCTTCGATCACCATAGACACCTATTAATGGAATAAATTAGGATAAAAACCTTTTTTAATTATACTACTATGGTGCGCTTTGGATTATAGGGTTAAGGTAGCGATGGTCGTAGATTACCTTTTTGGTAAAGGTGTTAGCAAGAGCCTTCCATTGGACAAGTTAGAATTCGTATTCTCACCGAGGACGAAGAGATTAAGAAATATCCTTCTGAATGGTAAGCTTGTAGCGACTGTAAGGCCCGATGGTGGTTTAGCATTAACGATCTTTGGTGCAGAATTGTTGAGTAAAAGTGATAAATTCATAGAGAATTGTATTGTAATTAAAGATGATGCTGTCGATTACGTCTCAAGAGGCCGTTCTGTCTTCTGTAAGCATGTGGTAAAGTGTGGAAGAAGGATTAGACCCGGTAGTGAGGTGGTAGTTTTAAATAATGAAGGAAAGGTGGTGGCTGTAGGTAAAGCTATCCTTTCAGCGAGGATGATCAAAAGATTTAAGGATGGTGTTGCTGTGAAGGTTAGAGAGGGTGTTAAGGAATATGATTAAAGAATTTCAAAATGGCTTTACTGGTATAGGCCTTCAAGTATGTAAAGCTACAGTAGGTCTCTTATCTAACGATAGAACGCTTATAACTTCTCCAGAATACTTTGGTGGAGTACCACATCCAGCGGTTCTGGAGGGGAAAGGTTGGAACATCGGTTGCCAAGAAGCCAATTTTAAGGTTGAGAAGGTAGAGTATAAACCTCCACCATCAATGGATGGTTACTTTTACATCTTCAATCATAGAGGCGCCACTCCATACTTACACATAAGTGAAGATGCAGTAATCGCCATTGGTGATTGGTCTAAGCTCGAAAGTGAGGCTTTCGATCGAAGGTACTCCCTGTTTGGGAACCAAGGTGTCCTCTTCAGATATTTTTTAACCGTACTGGAGAGGAGAGGTATTTACAACTTTCACGCATGTGGCTTAATCGATAAAGATACGCAGAAGGTTTACCTTGTGTTGGGTGAGAGAGGTAGCGGTAAATCTGCGGTACTACTGGCTGCTTTGGATAGCGGTAGGTACTTATCCTTCGGTACAGAGATAATTCATACGGGTTTTGAGGATGATAAATTGGTCTTTTACCGTGGATGTATGAGGAATAACGTAAGGGTCGGGCATATGCTATACGATTTTCCCGAGTTAACTAAGAAAATTGGTGTAAAGTTTGCTGAATTCAAGGACCCTTGGGGTACGAAGGTTCAACTGGACTTCAGTCCTTTCTCGATACCACAAGAGAAGATTATAGACCCTGAACTTATAATCGTAATCCCGAGGATAGAAGAAGAGTTGAGCAAGCCACAAATTACCTATGTAGATAAGTTTGTCAAAGTGAAGAGGCAGTTATTAGAGAATATTTCAGATAAGATCGTCAGTTTAGCACTCATTTATGAGCGATTACCAGTCGGTAGCTTAGATAACCCTCGTTTACTTTGGTCAAGAATGAGATTCGTCGATCGATTGATAGAAAAAGGAAGGATCGTTAGAGTGGTAAATTTATTCGCCAGCCCCCATAATTGTTTGGAGGGATTAAAGGTATAGTGCTCTTAAAGGAAATAATTCAAAATGCAGAAAGGTTTATATGGTATTCAACAATCTGTGTAAATTGTGGT
>JANXEG010000049.1 GCA_025058425.1 Nitrososphaerales archaeon | reverse complement strand
ATGCACCCATCAGAGATAGTACTGTGGCCGCTATACCTAAGACTTTGCCCTTCTTCTTGACGAGCCCCATGAATAGGGGGAGTAAGATACCTAGAATGATCACACCGACCCAAAACACGATCGCTAATCCTCCATAGGCTAAGGTCTCCGCACTCAGCTTAGCAGCCCTACTGCCATACATGGCAAGATTTATCAGTGCGAAGAGTGAGATGAGTTCTGTCACACTTAAGCCTAGCCCGTATTTCGTAGCAGATTTGGATACACTCTCATTATATATAAGAACTTTCACAAGAGATACGGCAGATTTAGAGCTACTTATCATCCACAGTAGTGGTATTAGCGCCGTGTTCCAGAATGGGATACCGGGGGTCGTCGCTATTAAAAAACCACTGTAGATCGTGAGCAGAACGCCTAGCAGTATCATAACCGATTCGAACCCTCTCGTGTCGACTACCGCACTCAACTGCTTAACGCCAGTATTTCTGATGGCTAGGAGTAGGGTGAAGAGAATTCCGAGTATAAGTAATACGATACCCACAGACATCCAGCTCCCCATCACATTGAATGTACCTCCCGCAATCGCGCTCCACAATGCCGGAATTAAGTTCCACGATCTCGATAGGTCCGCTATCACGAGTATGGTAGCTAGTACCATGGATACGAAGAGGGTCCAGCTCAATTCCTTTCTCCTCTCTTCTACACCACTCCATTTTAATAGTACATAGGCGACACTCCCCATTCCGGCTATGCCGACCAACCACAGAAACGGTCCGATCAACAATGGATGCCAGATTTCTTGGGACATATTATAATCCCACCACTATGAATTGCTTTGGTTCTGTCCCCTTATTTTCAAGTAGACGTATATAGCGGCTCCGAGCTAATCTCTGTGAAATTTCAGAGGATGGATCATCGATATCTCCGAAAGCGCGGGCTTCCGCCGGACAGACCTCAACACATACGGGAAGCTCACCAGCCTTCACCCTCTTCAGGCACTCATCCTCCAGACACTTGGTCGGAAGGCCGGTCTTAGGATCGAGCCATCTGGCTTCGTAAGGACACGCTACCATGCAGTACTTACACCCAATACACAGACTATCCTTTATCTTCACAAGGCCATCTTTATCTCTGTAGGATGCGCCCGTAGGACAAACAAAAACACAACTGGGTTTATCACACTGTTGGCACTGGACGAGGTAGAGCATCGGACGAGGGTTCAGTAGCACTACGCTCTTTATATTGCTCTGTACCCACTTCCAAGTTTTATTTTCATCTGTGGAAGAGTTGTAATTGGCGGTATTGCATGCAGCTATACAGCTTCCACAACCGATGCAACGGGATTGATCCCAGAGGTGTGCCAACCTGGTCATATCTTCCTCACCTCCACACTTGCGTTGGTAGGTGCACTTCCAGATACCGGCTCCACTTTTCCGGTTGTGAACAGGACTGGATTGATACCCTCCTTTAAGAAGTTGTATTCAGGACTTATCAAGCGGCTCGACCTTCCACCTGCGAAAGAGTATGTGTATAGCACACCCTCCCTCACTTTGGTCGTTACCCATACCTTTGCCCTCGCCTTAATACCCGTATCAATACCTTTCAATTCCACCTCATCATCGGTCGAGATGCCCAAACGTTTAGCATCATTTATATTCATCCATACCCGCCTCTCGACGAGCCATTTGGCATTCTTAGTAAAGAGTGCGTGAGCACTTATCTGCTGGTCCTTTCCATTCACAAGATAGAATTCATTGGGAGCTCGTGGGATTGTATAAGCGGGTGGTCTCCAATCGGGGAGTGGGTCCATTTTGTATGTAAGAGCGTGGAGGGTGTATATCTCTAACTTTTTGCTAGGTGTCCTCGCTTCTACAACGTACGGGCAAACTTCGTAGGCCTTCTTCTTAAGTATAAAGAAGCCATCTTTATCGAGAGCCCTCTTTATCACATCGGGTGAAAGCTTCCAAGCAGTAGCTAACCCCTCTATAATCTTCTTAGTAATTTCCTCCTCATATTCTTTAAACTTGCGAGGATCGGCATACTTCTCCGTATAACCTACGGCACGTGCCCTGTCGGGAAAGGCCCTTCTTATAATCTCCATCAGGGCCCAGAAGGCATCCCTCGCATCTACACCTGGTGGTGGGTCGAGTACTTTATGTGATTTTTGCACAGCAGCGTGCAGCGTCCATTTAACGATACCTATCTCATCACCTTCCAAGAACATTAAGTCAGGCAGTACGTAGTCACACCAGTCTACATGGTCCTGTGGAAGAATCTCAAAGGTGACTACGAGCTCCAACTTTTCGAAGGCCTTTTTCAGCTTTTCGTAATTCACATCTCGTTGGAATGGGGCAGTACCCACTATAAACAGAGCCTTGATCGGGTAAGGCTTCTCTTCCACGATACCATCGAGGACGGCATCGAAGCAGCTTGGCGTTTCTGGATACTTAAGTAGATCTATCCTCCTCTGCTTGGGTAGGGGGAGTTTATAACCGAGGATGGTCTCGACTTCTTCTCTAACCACTCTGGTTGATGGCGGGAATCTTGCATCCTCTCTGTAGCAGAGGCCGCCTTTCTTGTCTATATTGCCAACGAGTATATTCAGTGTTTGGATCGCTCTATACGCATCAAAGTCATTACCATTCTTCGAGGTGTACCAACCATCCTCAGCTACTCCTTTAGCTTCCGCAAACTCTCTAGCAATTCTAATTATGGTAGAAGCGGGTACTCCTGTAATCTTCTCTGCCTTCTCAGGTGGATACTTAGCCGCCCTCTCCTTCAATAGTTCGAGCGCGGTCTTTACTTCTACAATACCTTTAGTGGTCTCCACCGACCCCTTGTAATCTAGTGCCGGGTCTTTAGCCTTATCATGCTCCACCAACTCCTTAGTAGCTTTATCGTACACCAAGTAGGTGACGCCGGGCTTAGCTATATCTGCTCCCATAAGGGGGTGCCCATCGGGCTTGATCAAGAAGGGCGCGTTGGTATACCTTTTCAAGAAATCTTCATCGTAGAGCTTCTCATCGATTATGACATGTATCATAGATAAAGCGAAGGCAGCATCCGTTCCAGGGTAGATGGGTACCCACTCACTCGAAGAGAAGGCCAGATTGGGAAATCTGGGATCTACCACTACTACTTTAAGGCCAAGCTTTCTTGCTTTTTCTAAACTTCTCACCTGACCCATGGCAGCGTCAAGGATACGACCTATAAGTAGTAGATATCTGACATTGGCATAATCTGGATCGATCGTGGGAGGACCTGCGGCGCCAAGTGTGAACCTTCTAGCGACCGTAGAGGCCGCATGGCAAGTCCCTTCATGACCGACTACATTAGGAGTGCCCAGAGTAAACGCTATGAATGGTAAGATCCACGCCATGTGATCGTGTCTCGTAAATGCCACACTTTCAGCTCCATACTTTTCCACAACCCCTTTCAGTTTTGCTGCGATTTCATTCAAGGCTGTCTCCCAATCTATCTCTGTGAATTTTCCTTCACCCCTAGCTCCTACACGTTTCAGTGGTTTCTTAAGCCTGAGTGGATGGTTCCATATCTGGATGGCTGAAGCTGAACGGAAACACATCCCCGGTTGTGGGTGTGATAAGTTAGGCAGAATATACTTAAGATTACCCTTTTGTACGAACATCAATCCACAATTGGCACCGCATGCCCCGCAGAATAGAGGCACCCTGCCCTCGGCCTCTTTTGTACCGGTTGCGACACTATGTGACTTCACATCCTCCAACAAGACTCCAATACTTGGGGCTAGAGCGGCACCAACGGCTGCGCCAAGGCCTAATTTGATAAATTCCCTTCTTCTAAGTTTCTGCATCAAGTTTTATTAGTCAGTTCTTCTATATTATATTTTTTATTATACCTCAAGAACTATGAATGATTCCTGCACTTAAATCATCTTGAGGGAATACGTAATCGAATCTAAATAAATATTATAGCCCGGTAGTCTAGGTGCCAATCCGTAAGGGCTAAGGGTGCTGCCTCTGGATCTTACCATAGAGGTGTTAACGGTGACGGCAGTTCGAATCTCCCTCGGCTAATAACAGTTATTTCACAATATTGATAAAACCAGATAATTTGAAGAGATCTTCAATCTCCATTTATTATAAAGATTTATCGATCTTTCCTTACCGAACATTTAACTTTTATACTACTATTATTAAATTAATCAGAGAGGAAATTTGTCTTGTGAATATTGTGGTAAAGAAGAGTGGCTCCCCTTCACCTGCCCGTATTGTGGAAAAAGATTTTGTGCCGAGCATCGTCTTCCTGAGAATCATAAATGCTCAGAATTATGGATGGCAAAGCCTCCTTTACAAGGTTTTAAACTTAGGCCTGCACAGAGTTATAGAACTAAGACTTTTTCTTTTATACGTACTATACGTACCTTAAAATTCAGTTTCACTGAAGTTATTCACTTAACTATCGGTACCTTATTGGTAATACTCATCGGCCTTTCACTCATGAAATTTGCAGGACCGTGGTTCATCTTACTCCCCTCAATAACACTCTTCGCATCAGCTTTCATCCTCCATGAACTGGCCCATAAATTTGTAGCCCAAAGTTATGGATTGTGGGCCGAGTTTAGATTGAATACATTTGGAGTGATCATCACTTTAATCAGTATATTGCCGTTCTTCTTCAAAATCATCGCACCAGGTGCTGTTATAATATCAGGTTATGCTACGACCAAAGCCATAGGGAAGTCAGCGATTTCAGGTCCTTTAATAAATATCATCCTCGCCTTGATCTTAATTCTCTTCCTTCCGATAGTACCCATACCATTTCACATCATTTTAAGAAATGGTGCTTACATCAATACATTGATAGCATTTCTTAATCTACTACCGTTCGGTATGTTCGATGGATATAAAGTCATAAGTTGGGATAAGAGGGTATGGGTCTTTGTTTTTCTAACATCTATAATTCTTTTATTTGTGATATACATAAAACTTTAAAGATTGAAGTTTTGATTCAAACTTTATTAATACTAACTCATTCAAAAGTGTGTATGGTTACAATCTCTTCAATATCCTTAAATAAATGGTTTTTTAAAAATTTATTGAGTCTCAAAGATTCAAAGGTCTAAGTGGTGTAAAATGGTACTTGTCGATCGATTCAATAGACCGATTCTAGGTTTGAGATTATCGATCAATCCGAGCACCAATTGTAACTTTCGGTGCATCTTTTGTCATAGAGAAGGAGTTAGTAATCTTCAGGATCGAATGATGAGTGTTCATGAAATCGAGAGAATCGTAAGAATCCTTACCAAGTTCGGTATAAATTTTGTAAAGTTGACTGGTGGCGAACCTTTACTCAGAAAAGATATCATCGATATTATCAGTAGAATTCATAACCAAAAAGTAAATGAAATTTCCATGACTACAAATGGTACAAACCTCGACAAGCTCGCTATAGATTTGAAGAATGCCGGTCTGAATCGGGTGAACATCAGCCTTCACAGCCTTGATGAGGAGAAGTTTAAGTTGATCACCGGTGTTATGAGACTTAAAGATACTCTAAATGCCATTAAAATGTGCATCGATGTGGGCATAACTCCGATCAAGTTGAATATGGTCATTTTAAAGGGTGTGAATGATGATGAGATCGATGATATGATCAACTTCGCAGCAGATATGGGTGGTGGGGATGTGGTGATTTTACAATTGATCGAGTTGGTGAACGAGGGCAAATCGAGTAAAAATTACAACGAATTCCATTGTGACCTTACTCAGATAGAACGATCTCTAATGGAGAGAGCGGTAAAGGAGGATATAAGATCGACTCATTTTCGTCACAAGTATTTGATGCCGAATGGTGTTTGGGTGGAGGTAGTGAAGCCCATGCACAACTCAAACTTTTGTATGGGTGATAATCGAATTCGAATCACTCATGATGGTTACTTTAAACCGTGTCTATTGAGAAATGATAATCTTATCGATTTTCTCACACCTATGAGAAATGGAGCTTCAGATGATGAGTTGGCAAAACTTTTTTTACGAGCGATCGAGTTGAGAGAGCCGTTCTTTAAACCAGCACATTCTCTTCTCTACAAGAATGTTGCACATTAAGAAATAAGAAGATGACGACTCATCAATATGATTGATGATGAGGTCTACATTCATGAACTTTGAGGGTACTGGTTACCGTGGGAGAATTCTCAGAATCGATCTGACCAAGAATAAAGTTACAGTACAAGAGTTCGATAAAGCCTTCAGTAGATTGTACTTGGGTGGGAATGGTTTTTCGATCAGGATCATTTTGGACGAACTTAACCCATCGATCGACCCATTCGATCCTGAAAATATCTTGACATTTATGACAGGCCCGGCTACAGGTACCATTATACCTGCAACTACAAGGTTCCATTCAGCATCAAAATCACCACTTACGAATCAATACTTTGATTCGACATGTGGGGGCAAATGGGCCAGAGTTATTAAACTCGCTGGTTACGATGGTATTGTAATTAAAGGTAGAGCGGAGAAACCGACACTCCTCTACATACGTGATGGAGAGGTCGAATTGAAGGATGCAAGTGCATATTGGGGTAAAAAGACTACCGAATCTCAACAGATGCTGAAGAAAGACCTCAATGAACCAGATCTAGAGTCGATAGTTATAGGGCCAGCTGGGGAGAACCTTGTTAGGTACGCATGTCTGTTATCTGGCTTTAGAGTTTCTGGTAGGGGTGGGCTTGGGGCTGTGATGGGCTCGAAGAATCTAAAGGCTATATGTGCAAGTGGTGAAGGTGAGATCACTTTGGCCAATGAAGATAGAGCTAGAGATTACATAAGAGGTTTGGTGAAGAAGCTCGTTGATGCGACGAAGGCGCTAAGAATCTTAGGAACACCATCGATCGTCTTCACAACATCCATGCTTGGAATATTAGGTACGAGAAATTGGAGGGAGGAGTACTTTGAGCACTGGGAGAAGTTGAGTGGCGATGTATTGATGAAAAGATTCTATACCAATAAGAGTACTTCATGCTTCGCTTGCCCGATCTCATGTGGTAAGCATTCAAGAGTTGTCGAAGGTAAACATGCAGGCACTGAAGCGAGAGGGCCGGAGTATGAAAATATCTACGCTTTCGGTTTTGTATGTGGGAATTCTTCCATGGAGGATGTTATAGCAGCGGTACATAAATGTGATGAATTAGGTTTAGATACGATCTCCACTGGTGTAACTATAGCCTTCGCGATGGAGTGTTTTGAAAGAGGGTTGATAGATAGAAATGATACCGATGGGCTCGAGCTGAAGTTTGGGAATTGTGAAGCTATGCTCGAGATGATCGAGAAGATCGCCTATAAGAGGGGTTTCGGCAAGGTCCTCGCTGAGGGTTGTAAAAGGGCTTCTCAAATCATAGGTAAGGGCTCTGAGTACTTTGCGATGCATATAAAAGGATTGGAGCTGCCAGCGCACTCCCCAAGGGGTGTCTATGGTCTGACTTTAGGTTATTCGACATCGACGAGGGGTGGTAGCCACCATGACTATAGGCCGACGGCGGAGTATAGTATAATAGATAGGGCGAAGATCGATGGGAAGCCCGAATGGGTAATAGAGGTTCAACATATGACCGCTGTAGGAGATTCATTAATCATCTGTAGATTTACAGAGAGGGCGTTGGGATTTTCATTAACTGAAGAGTATGTAAAGATTGTAGATTTAGCTACGGGGTTCGATATCGATCTTACGGAGCTCAAGACTATAGGGGAGAGGATATACAATATGGAGAGGCTCTTCAATGTTAAATGTGGAGTGGCAAGAAAGGATGATACTATACCGAAGAGGTTAATGATAGAGCCGATACCCGAAGGACCTTCTAAAGGTATGCATGTAAAACCACAGGTATTAGAGTTAATGAAAGATAAGTATTACGAATTAAGAGGATGGGATAAAGATACTGGGGCACCAACTATTGAGAAACTTAAATCTCTAGGTATCATTTAATGAGTGTAAAGGTAGAGTAATATCGTTATAAATTTTGAGAATAAAATGATCTTACCTTTCCTCTTACTTTAGTGATCGTGTACATTATAACATTAAGATTCTATTTTCTCATATAAAGCACTTTTTAACTTTTAGAAGGTTTTGTCACACGTACGCTAAACTCCTTAAGGAGAGTAACGGTACCGATTGTAGCACCCTCTTTAACCTCTGCCGCCACCTCAACCATATTGTTTTTCGAATATGCTGAAAGTTTGTAAATAGTTGTGGGCGCATTCATTACCAAATTCATTACCAAATCTACATCTACTGGGTTCTCGTAATAAACAGTGTAGGTACCACGTGAAGTTTTAAGAATCTGCTTCGACATTTTAACTAACCTATTACCTAAATCTTCCGCTAATATGGATAGGGATCTTTTATCTGAAGTATTAATTGCATGAAGTTCTCTAGAGATGAACCTTTTACTGAATTCTATAGCTACGTTAAGTCTATCCTTTCTTCTGAAAGCTTTGAGGAACGGGTAGTATAACAAGGAATGTCTAGGGGCTGTTGTGAGTAGTAAGTAAGCTTTATCACCACCATCTAGTATATATTTAGCTCTATAACCAACTAAGTATCCTAAAAGTACATACTCTTTATCCTTAGGTTTAAAGGACTTTTCTAAGTCTTCAGTAACTCTCTTGATGAGTTTAATCATCTTCCTTCTCATTTTAAAGTACCAAGGGATTGAGGCAAAGCTCAAGAATATACCGATTAAGAATAAGTAAGTGAGCAACTCATTCATCACTATCAAACTCCATCACATATAAACTATGTTCACCCTAATCCTTTTTATTTCTACAAATTTTCAATAAGGTTGTAGCAACTTTTAAGCCTTTCACCTATAATTTAAAATTCTTACTCTAATGAGAAGATTTAAAGGTTTGTATCTTCCCTTCTAACTCAGCTATATCTCTTAAGCTTTCGGTTGGCTTACCTAAATGCTCTACCAAAGCATAATTCACACCATGTGACCTTACGGTATCTAAGTAACGTTTTTGCATATCTGCAACCCCTAATCTCTCAGCAACATCTTCTCGCAGGATTTTATTTAAGACTAGTAACTTAGGTTTAACCTCAAGTCTA
>JANXEG010000048.1 GCA_025058425.1 Nitrososphaerales archaeon | reverse complement strand
ATGAGAATATCGATAAGGTATTTATAAGAATCGATGATTCGATCGAGCACGAAGTGACCGGTCTTAAAGAGTTTAGATGGGATACTACACTCTTATCTGATGGTGTACATACGATAGAGGTTAAAGCTATAGATAGGGCCTCAAATATCGGTAAAGCGAGTATCGATGTTGTTACCAATAATGTTAAGCTCGCCATACTGAAGATGATCGAAAGGGCCGAATCGAATATCGAATTGGCGAAGTCGGCTTTCATCCTAAATCCGGAGGCAAGAAGCTTGATCCAAAGATCGGAGAGTGCCTTGATCGAGGCGAGAATCAAATTGGAAGAGGGTGATTATGATAAAGCTAGACTATTGATTGGAGATTCTAATTCATACATCAATTTAGCAATAAGTTTAGAAGCGGGCTTCGTACAGACTTTACTCACACTTCTATCGATCATCTTTACTACGGTGATGATCTTTCTAATCTACTTACTATGGAGACAACGAAAGATTCTGAGTAGGATTATCACAAAAAAGTAGACGTAGATCGTGGAAATCATGAATGATCGTTAAGCACCTTATATTCCGAGTAGATAAAGGATAAATCGAATCTTATCGAGTACAAAATCAACCCTCACCACATAACGTAATATTATGGTGTGGTGCGGGGGGTGGGATTTGAACCCACGAACCCCTAAGGGACAGGAGTTCTGCGAGCCTCCTCAGTCTCGCCCACAAAGACCTGCGCCTTTGACCTGGCTTGGCAACCCCCGCCATTAAAACAAAACACACCTTCATACTTAAAAAATTATACCTCTAAAGCACTCAGTTCATAAGGATATTAGATTCATATTCATACCAATATTCAGCTCCTTCGCTTTCTTATAGACCAGATCGGCTGTAGCTATATCTGCAATGGCAACTCCAGTAGAATCGAAGATCGTAACCTCATCTTCAGATATTCTACCCTTTACCTTCCCGATGATGAGGTCGCTCAGCTCTCCACAGATATCTTCTTTAGAGATGATACCTTTCGAAATGGGGACATTCACTTCACCACTATGTATCGCCTGCTCCATATCATCGACGATGATCCTTGAATTCTTCAATATTTGAGGATCGAGCTCCTGCTTACCGGGTGCGTCGGCACCTATGGCATTGATATGAGTCCCCGGCGCGATCCATTCCGCCTTCACATGAGGAAATCTCGTAGGTGTTGTTGTGGCTATCACATCCATACCTTCTACAGCTTCACGCTCCGATTCAACAGCTATGAATTTTACATTTGGATATTTGATACTCATTTCATTGACAAAGTTCAACTTCACCTTTTCATCTATATCATATACGTACACTTCTTCGAGCCTGAGGACCTCTAGGGCAGCCATAAGTTGATAACGGCCCTGTACACCAGCCCCTACGAGCCCGAGCGTTTTTGAGTCCTTTCTACCCATATACTTCGTCGCTACGCCGGCTACCGCACCAGTCCTCATAGAAGTGATCATCGTACCATCCATTATAGATAAAGGGAAGCCCGTTTTAGGATCTACAATTACAATCGTCGCCATAATACTAGGTAGATTGTACCTTCTGTTATCTGGGTGAACATTCACGATCTTTACACCAGATATGTTAAGACCTTCAAGGAAGGCGGGCATGACCCTCAAATCACCATTGTATTTTTCATAGTAAAGGTATATCTTCGGAGGGCATTGGACCCTCCCCAAACCTTTCTCTCTAAAAGCCTCTTCTACAACTTGAATGACTTCAGACATCGTAATCATACGTTCAATATCTTTCCCACTCAGCAATACGGTATTTAATTTGAGATTCAAAGTCCAATCTTATTTTTATAGGACGCTTTTTATGAATCTTTTCACCATATTTTATAGTCTTTAATTACTAAATCCCGAATGATTGAGATCCAACAATGAATAAATTTTAGTATAAATACTGCATCAAAAAGTATAGATGGTTATGATCGAGGAGCGAAGATTTTTTGGGACCAACGGTATTAGATTTAAACCCGGTATCGACTTTGGCTTAGACTTTGTAATAGAAATGGCCGAAGCTATTGGTACTTACTTCGCTAAAGGCCCTATACTGGTCGGGTACGATGGTAGAATTACCAGCCCTATGATCGCCAAAGCCGTCATGGCCGGGTTGATGAGTGTGGGATTACAAGTCGGTGATGCGGGGCTCTTACCTACGCCAGCCCTTCAGTATGCAACGAGCAAGTTAGGTTACAACGGTAGCGTAATGATAACCGCTTCACATAATCCACCCGAGTACAATGGGATCAAGGTAATGGGTTCTGACGGTGTAGAAATTTCGAGAGAAGATGAACTTAAGATCGAAAGGATCTTCTTAGAGAAGAGTATTAAAAGAGCCGATTGGCGATCGGTAGGGATACCACAACAAGAGACTAAAGCGTTGAGTACCTACATTCAAGGTATACTTTCACATGTAGATGCAGATTTGATCGGTAGCAAGAAATTTAAAGTGGTATTAGATTTGGGAAATGGTGTCCAATCACTCGCTGCGCCTTACATTTTAGAGAGGCTCGGTTGTGAAGTTATAACGATCAATAGTAATATCGATGGTGAGTTTTCTGGAAGGGGTGCCGAGCCTACAGTAGAAACATTAACCGGCCTTTCTAAATTGGTAAAGGCCCATAATGCAGATCTAGGTGTTGGTTATGATGGAGATGGTGATCGTAGCATCTTCTGTGATGAGGATGGTGTAATTCATACGGGCGATCGTAGTGGTGCAGTGATCATGGATTACGTATTATCGAGAAGACCCAAATCCCTAGTAGTTACAACTGTGAGTACCTCACAGATCATCGAGTATATAGCCAATCGGTACGAATCGAAGGTTGTGAGGACTAGGGTAGGTAGTGTGGATGTGTCAAGGAAGATGATAGAGCTTAAAGCTCTATTTGGTATAGAAGAGAATGGTGGTTGCTTTTATGCACCACACATCCCTGTGAGAGATGGTGCAATGTCAACCGCTTTGATGTTAGAATGTATGGCCCGAAGAAATCAAAAACTTTCACAACTCATCGGAGAATTGCCACGATTCTATCAAAGGAAGGCTAAATTTGCATGCCCCAACGAGTTTAAGAACCAGGTCATGAAATCGATCGAAAGGTACGCTGAAGGAGAAGTAGAACGTATCGATGGTATCAAGTTGTGGATCGATAGATCTTCATGGATTCTCTTAAGGCCTAGTGGTACAGAGCCATTGATAAGGGTCTTTGCCGAATCTGATGATGAGAAGAAGCTTGAGGATCTTATCTCAAGATTTTCATCTATAATTGAAGACTCTATAAAAAAAGTAAGGGGTGGCTAGGGTAAGCTAGCTAAAGGCTAGCTTACTTTATTCCTAGATCGGGGAACTCTGCTTGTTTCACTCCTAGCTCCTTTTGAAGAGTTCTGATCCTCTCAGCGTACATCTTCATCTTTTCAACGTCCTTCTGGACCTTAGCGATCTTGTATCCTTTCCATGCTTTCTTTAGAGCACCCCATGTTTGACCTTTTGTATACTGTGGCATACTTCATCACTCTCATTAATATGAGATATGAGAAGTGAGATATAAACTTTTCATCAGGATGAGGCCGATTCAAGCCAAATGAATCCAGCCCTTTCTCAATACTGGTTTGACCCCTTTTTCACTTACTAAAAAGACATTCGGAGGCCCTTCTATAACCCTCCCTATCTCTGTCAACTGAATCGACAAATCCCTCGCTATGAGCATCGCTTCATCAACCCTATCCTTTGGTAAAGTAGCCACAATTTCATACTCCTCTCCACCATAGAGTATCAACTCTTCAACATCTATACCATGCTTTACTGAGAATTGGATTATCGAATCTGTCGTAGGGAGTCTATCGATCACTATGCCTACATTGCTCTGCTGAGCAATTTCATACAATGAGATGGCAAGACCATCACTGGAATCTATCGATGCAGATAAAATATTTGAAAGTCTTATGCCTAGATCGAGCCTTGCCTTCGGCATAAGGACAGAAGATATCGCTTGATCCCTGATGGAAGGATCTACCTTCAACCCTTCCAATAAGATCTTCAAACCTAACGGAGGATAACCGAATGCGCCCGAAGAAATTACTACATCGCCCGGTTTCGCTCCACTTCTTGGCACAACCCTTTCAGCAAAACCGAGCATGATACAATCGATTATAAGATCGTCTGCCTCGTTTGTATCCCCTCCAATTATTTCAATCGAATACTCTTCTTTCGCCATTTTGAATCCTTTAGCCAGTTCTTTAATCTCATTCATTGTGAAATTTCTCGGTATCCCGATTGAAATAAGAGCTGCCATCGGTTTAACACCTTTTACTGCAAAGTCACTTACACACATCACTATACTCTTTCTAGCCGCCTGCCATAAGCTCATACCACGTGGAACATCGGTCTTTCTTACGAGCATATCACACTTTACAACCAACTTTCCCTTCTCTACTGGGAAGTATGCTACATCATCACCAATATTTGAATAGATACCCTTCGGTTGACCTAAAACTTCAAGGAGAATGCGAATGATTTCATATTCATTTACAGAATTTACCAAATTTAACCCTCAACCTTCAACCCAACTCTTTTAACAATTTCTCAACCTTCGAAGAATAATGATCGATAAGAGATTCTGCTTCGCTTCTACTCTTCGCTTCTACAGAAATTCTCAATAGATCTTCAGTACGAGAAGGTCTGATCAAGACCCACGAATCTCTAGATATTGTTAATTTCACACCATCTAAAAGGTTTACATTATCTTCATTCTCAACCAGAGCCCGAATCAATGCGTTTACATCTACCCTCTCACATCTGATACTCCTCCTCAATTGGTAATACTTTGGTAACTTCTTCAAGATATCTTCAATACCAAACTCCTTCTCCAATCTAGCGATCAATACCGAAGCGAGCATACCATCTCTACACCAAGAAAAGTCCGATAGAATCAATCCACCACTACTCCCTTCACCACCTATCTTGCACCCCAATTCCATCATATACTTTACAATATTTGCCTCGCCGACGGGAGCATAATGAATCGACCCGCCTTCGTTGGTCACGATATCTTCGATCATCTTACTAGTATCTATACTTACTACCACCGACTTTTCTTTACTATTTTGTAGAATATACCATATCGATAGGGCGAGGGTGTAATCCGGCCCGAGTTTCACACCTTTACCATCTACGACGACCACTCTATCGGCATCACAATCGTAGGCGAACCCTACGTTACACCTTTGATCAACAACAACCTTTGAAAGATGGGCCAATTCATCTAAGGTAGGATCGATCTTTCGTGAGAATAGTCCGGGTATGCCGTTGATCACCACGACTGAGCAGCCAAGGGTTCGGAATATCTGCGGGATACTTTGGTACCCGACCCCTCCTCCAGGATCGATAGCGATCTTTAACCCCGAACACGATTTTTCTCCCACGTACGAAACCAAATCTTTGGGATAGATCGGACTCGATTGAAAGTAATTACCGACCTTTACAGAACCTTTATGTAGAGGTATAGAACGAATCTTTTCCAATTCATCCTTGAAAAGCCCCCTTCCTCCACTCGTAATGAACTTTATCCCATTCCATTCAGGAGGGTTATGTGAAGCGGTGATCATCACACCACCTGCCAAACCCCTTACACGAACCTCTCTGAAGATCGATGGTGTTGAAGTGATGCCCAGATCGTACACATCACACCCCTCTGCTAATAAACCTCCAATGGCAGCATTCGCAAGTAGCGCTCCAGAGCGTCTTGTATCCCTTCCAACCACGTAAGTACCTCTCCTAAAAGATCCGATTCGCCGAGCGAGCTCCATAACATAACTAGGTATAAGATCCTTGCCAACTATGCCTCTAACACCAGACTCGGAGATGATCAATTCCTTCATGATGATATTCAAACATTCTACATTTTATTTTTATTTTTTCTTTTTAGTGTATCATCATTTTGAATTATGTGACATCTTGAAAAATAAGATTTAAGTGATCGAAGATGATTAAAGAAACTTGGCCCTGGTAGCTCAGTTGGAAGAGCGATCGCCTCGTATCGAATGAAGGGAGAGCGATAGGTCGCGGGATCGAGACCCGCCCAGGGCTTTTAAACAAAAAATTTAAATCACTTACTACAAATAAATACTTAAAACATCGAGATGAATAATATCTTAGGATGTAATCCGTGTGATATTATCATCACGAAGATCTGGTGACTTTCTTATGGGAATCTATCTAATGAATATGTATCGAAGTCCCAATATAGGGATTTTTGCGAAGACCAATGAACGTTTTATCCTTGTTCCAAAGAGTTTAGCACCTACAAAGATCCAAAAATTTTCATCACTTTTAGGTGTAAAGCCTGTTAAGACTTCAATAGGGGGCTCAAGATTGATAGGCTCATTGGTCGCTATGAATAGTTATGGTATACTCGTCTCAAGATTCGCTGATGATGAAGAGATCAACACAATCAGAGAAGAGACCGATCTACCAGTCGAAAGAGTACCTTTTAAATATACATCTATAGGAAATCTTATTACTGCCAACGATTATGGTGCAGTAGTCTCTAATATTATTCCAAGGTCTGTGAGGGATTTGGTCGAAAAAGTCTTAAATGTCCCTATTAAGGTCATGTCTCTTTATAATCATTCTCAGGTTGGATCCATGATCGCGGCAAGCAATAGTGGAGCTATTATTCATCCATCGGCTTCACGTTCAGAAATCTCTCAAGTTGCTAGTATACTGAAGGTAGATGTTGAACCTTGTACGGTAAATGGTGGTGTACCTTATGTCTCATCGGGAATCCTTGTGAACTCTCGGAATGCCATCGTCGGTACATTGACGAGCGGTCCCGAATTGATGATCTTAAGCCGCGTCTTCAAACTTTGAAAATTTTCTTCCATCATTAGCCCTTCTACTTTCTATCTCTTCTATCTCTTTCTATTTAACAATCAAACTTAAATTGTAGTTATGAGCTTTCTTGAACCAGATAAACTTGAATGATGAAGAAAGGCTACAATCACTGATCGCTGAATTGAGGATGGTTGAAGCCCAATTGAACGTGGTGAACTCACAGATCTCTATAGTAGCCAATGCTATCATGGATAATCGTGCCGCTCTTGAAGCGTTAAAGAGTTTGCCTAAAGATAGTAACTCCGAAGCTCTTACACCGATTGGTGGAGGCGTATTTGTAAAGGCGAATATACTCCCTCCAACTAAGTTAGTGGTGAATGTCGGTGCAAATACCACCATCGAGAAGACCTATGATGAAACCATATCATTCATTGAAAATAGGTTAAAAGAATTGGAGAAGGTCATCTCTACACTTGAGGATCAAAGGATCTCTTATGCTAAAAGAGTGGAAGAGCTTCGACTACTCATAAGTAAAATGGTAGAAGAGATACAACGTAGACAGGGCTAGAAGTTATGTTTGAAAGACTCCGCTCAGCTATCAAATCTTTTACACAAGCTATTGCTGAACGTACTTTGAGTGAAGAAGAGGTAGATAAAATTCTCTGGAAGTTAGAGATGGAGCTTTTAGAGAGTGATGTCGCTTTAGAAGTGGCCCATGAATTGGTCGATAAGGTTAAGCGTGAAGTTGTAGGTGTAAGGATCGGGCGTCACACATCTTCAACCGAATATTTAAAAAAGTATCTCATGGATACGATTCTTAATATCTTTTTACAAACGCAACCTCCTGATTTGATCGATTTAATTCAGAAGAAGAAAGCCAAAGGTGAGCCTTACGTAATCATCTTTCTAGGAGTTAATGGTACTGGAAAGACGACCACTATAGCGAAGCTTGCCTACATCCTTAAGAAGAATGACTTCACAACAGTTTTAGCCTGTGCCGATACCTATAGAGCTGGTGCTATAGAGCAACTATCTGAACATGCAAAACGTCTCTCGGTCAAGATTATAACTCAAAAGTACGGTGCCGATCCAGCTGCGGTCGCTCGTGATGCAGTGTTATACGCAAAAACACACCGAATCGATGTAGTTTTGATCGATACCGCTGGACGTATGCAAACGAGTAGAAATCTGATGGAGGAGATGAGAAAGATAATTCGTGTTGTAAATCCAGATTTAAAACTGTTTGTAGGTGATGCCCTGGCTGGTAATGATATGGTTTCCCAAGCGAGAGAGTTTCAGAACTTTACGGGTTTTGATGCTTCTATCTTAACAAAGGTTGATGCCGATGTTAAAGGTGGTGCTGCCCTTTCTATAGCTTATGTGACGGGTAAACCCATCGCTTACTTGGGTGTAGGGCAAGGTTATGGTGATTTAATACCCTTTGATCCAAAGGAATTCGTAAAATCTCTTTTTGAATGAGTTAGGATTAATTCATTAAATAGAGTAGCCTTTCTTTGTTCCAGTGATCCATAAAAAGTTTGTCGTTTCCTATGACATGTGTAAATCGCATCATAAGGTACCATGGTTTTTAAGAGTGAAGAGATTATCGATCTTAATTTACTCAATTTAAAATGAAAGCTAATTTTTCCCTTTTTATCATAATTTGTTTACATTGTAAAATCCTTCACAAATTTTACATTCAACCTTTTTAAGCCCAGGCTCCATCGCTATATGTAATCTACAGAGAGTTAGTGAAATTCTCAAGTAGTAGCAGATTTTGCATAATGCTTTCATCAATTCAAACTCCGAAGTTTCATTAGAAGCTATCTTCTTCACTAAATTATCGATCAACGGAGTTATTCGCTCTCGTTCCACTTCGGTCAACTTCAAATTACCTCTTTTCTTCTTTATATATTGAGAGACGGCAGCCTTTGTGATGCCCAAATACTCGGCTACATCTTTCTGTTTCATTCCAAACTTCTCAATAGCTTCTTTCGCTATCCAGGCCCTTATCGTTGGAAGAATCAATGTACTTACCAATTCGCAAGTCGTCTTCATCATATCTAAATAAAACTTATACTTTTATAAAGTTAACGCCGTTAACTTTATAAAAACCGATTAAAGAAAGTATTGGATGACTATCAAAGGGTTAGTGTATGATCGTCGCAAGTAACATAACTGTGTTGATTGGCAGAACACCGATGGTAAGAATAAATAAGCTTACTGGACCGAATGATGCAACGATTTACGCAAAGCTTGAGTGGTTCAATATTGGCGGTTCTGTAAAGGATAGGATGGCGCTTTATCTCATAAAATATGCGGAAGTAGCAGGGAAATTG
>JANXEG010000047.1 GCA_025058425.1 Nitrososphaerales archaeon | reverse complement strand
GGCGAGACCGAGAGATATTGAAGATTTTACAATGACGCTATATAGCAGTATAAGAGTGAGAGAGCGTGTTTTAAAAAGGCTTCAGGATGGTATCGATAGAGGGGAGTATGAGATCGTAGGTGAAGTCGATGATATTTATAAAGCCTTCAAGATAGGTAAAGAGTGTTTATCAAAGATAATAGATCTTGCCAAAAGTAATCCACGATTTGTTGGGAGTATCATCGCATCACTTGCATTAGCTTATGAGGGAGTAAAGTCAAAAGGGTGAGGGTTATGGTGTATGTGCGAGTTACTGGAAGAGTAATCACAAATATTCACTCAGCGAATGCGGAAGGTGCCGTAGGTAATTATATGGCATTGTCCAAAATGTTCATCGTAAGAAGAATTGGTGAAGGTTACGAAGTTTCTGAAGAACCAGTAATCTCTGGAAATATGATCAAACATTGGCACGCTGTAGCGACGACGGAAATTCTTAAAAGTTGGGGGTATGAGAAAGCGATATGTGAGAGTTGTAATCGGCACGTTATGTATAGATCGGTATTGAAAAAAGAAGAAGAGTTTAATTATATTGAGTCATGTGCGATCGAGGACCTTCATGGCTTTCTAGATACAGATACAAACATCCGTCGTGAAAGTTTGGTCAAATTCTCCTTCATGATCCCGGTGGAGGAGCAGCGTTCCGAGTTTTCATCTATCACTCATAATAGAGTCGTCATAGATGAAACGGGAAAGATACCCAGTAAAGAACAGGCGATGATGGTAATGAAACGTGAACATGCAAGTGGTATTTATGGCTTTCTATGTTCTATGGATCTAGCCTTTGCTGGTGTTTCACTAGCAAATCCAGACAAAAAGTTAGGTCTGAATGAGCGTAAGATTAGAGCGAAGGCAGCTATAGCTGCTTTGACGGAGGTTCTTTCCGGCCACTTTGGAGCAGCGCAGGCTAGAGCGTTACCGATCGTCAAAACGGTCGAACTCATCTGCATCACTTCTAAAAGACCGATACCTAATGCAGTTCATGGATTTTACAAGGATTATGCAGAAGAAACAGCAAGCATCATCAAAGCCATCGTGGATCAAAGATTGGTCGAACAAAATGAAATTAAGGTAGTTGTGATGGGTGAAAGGCTCGTAAACACATTCAAAGAAAAGAAGATTTCCATAGATGAAGTTAAGACCGCCTCAGAAGCTATCGCCAAGGTTATGGGGGCAAGTGATCAGTGGTTTTAACAGCGGTATGTGCAAAGATCAACGCCCCTATTTTTTCCATTAAACACTTTGAAACATTTCAGATAGCAGCATCACTCCCGATCCCTCAACCATCGACCCTTGTAGGAGCTTTAGCGTACTGCTATGGAGTAGAACGTATGATCGGTTTAAAAGCTCAAGAGGCTATTAAGGGGTTGATAGTTGCTGCCAGAGCAAAGTTGATGAGTGAGGCTACCGCCATCAACCCGATCATTCTGAGGAGGTTTAGAGTATTGGATAAAGGTCTTGAAAAGAGCGATTTTAAGAGGGCTTACGAGGCTTTTCATATGAGTGATTTCGATACCTTTAGAAAGATAATAGAGAATACACTTACCGATGCTTTATATAGAGAATACTTAACTCACGCCACTTTGAAATGTATATGGGTTTTAAGGAGCCCCATCGATAGTAAGGCGTTGTATCTAATACAGAGGCTCGGTGACACAGAGTCTTTGGTCAATGTCATCGAGGCCTGGTCTGTCGATTGTAAAGCTTTATCTGTGAATGAAATATCTACAGATTATCCATTTGCTATCACTTCTAATGTAGTAGATATTCGAGGGGGTTATACGATTTTGAAGATGTGTGACGAAAATCGTGAATCTAAATTATTTTATATACCGTGCAAAAGGGACATTCGAAGTACAGCTGGTGGTATTAAATACTTTGTATACACTCCAACAAAGGTTGATATCAAATTGAAGAATGTTCAAGAGGTTTTCGCGATCGATGGGGAGTATATCGTGAGGGGTTAAGTTGCATATAAAATTATTTACACCGGGCCACGCATTCTTCATGGACTCTCTAATCATGTATAGTATAATCTCTACTCTTCCACCGGATGTCAAGTATTCCGTATCTAGTAATGCGGGATTCTTTGAGATAAGGATTGAAGATGGAGATCTACACGATATCGCTACTCTGATTGCGAGCAATGTGGAAGATCATAAAGAATCCATAGTTGAATACTTGATAGGGCAATTGAAGCTGATTCAAAAGGGCTCTCAAAAGAGGTTGGAGAGTTACTTAAGTAAGCATACAGACCCCGATGTAGTTGCTGAAAGTCTCGCAAGAAATTACAAGTTACCAGGACATGCACAACGCGAAGGGAGGCATTATAAAGGGCAGCACGTTTGGCTACCTTTTTATCCACACATAGGTAAGTACTTTACAGGAGAGTACAAATATCAACAGAGCAATTACGGTGTCTGTTCAACATGTATAACCTTATCTGCACTCGGCTTTTATAAGGCGACGGTCCCGCTTCGCTCCACCCCTCCCGAAAATGCCTTGAACCTCGTTTTACTCTCCTTCGAAGGAGAAGTATCTGGAGAAATTTTGGCAGATATACTAGCTCATATTAAAGGTGATGTATTTACCAAGGCTATTGAGAGGCTACAGTCACATTCTGTTGCAAATATCCTTCCCTTAAATACCTTCACATACATCCTATTGACGTGGTTTACCAAGGATATTCTAAGGTATCTTTATGAATCGAAAGCCGTTTGGACCGTCCTTTCGATAAAATTCGATATCGTAAAAGGGCAGGTACTTCAGATACGTGGTTACGAAGAGATACCCATAAACAGATACATTTCATCACTAGTCTACTTAATTAAGATAGATGAGAAATTTAAGCTCGATCCACTCGAAAGGTTACAATCTATTACCGAGAGCCTTATGGCAAAAAAGGAACCGGCACCGATCGAATCACTATATAGGTATATAAATACGAGATCCTTCTCAGATCTCTATACAACGACTCGCCAAATAGTTAAGGTTCTCAAAGCAGGTTTTGGCAAAAACTTCTGTAAAGAATTGGCATGTTTAACTCAACTGATTTAACACAACATTGGAGCATTGTAGAAGCGATCGTTAAAAGTCGAGGAAGAACCCTTCAAAAGTACGAGTATTTCGAGAGGCTTTGGGATTCGGTCGAAGGTAACGATCTGGTCTTTTTATCGGCACCCACTGGTGCTGGAAAGACCGAGGCAGCCCTTACACCATTTCTCAAAAGTTTAATACATGGTGAAAGGTTTTGGCATTCGTTAATCTACGTTCTCCCGACGAGAAGTCTCGTATTCAACATGTTTCATCGCATATGCAAAACGTTACATATATGCAGATCGTCCTTCAAAAGGCCAAGGATGATCGTTGTAGATTACGATCATGGAGGCTTCACACCATTTAAAGCATTCATAGAAGGAGACATCACTGTAACAACGTACGATACCTTACTCTATACTCTTTACGGTTTTAGATCCTATGGACACCATTTCTTCCTATCGGTAGGTAAAATTGCGGGATCCCTCATAATACTTGATGAAGTACAACTTCTACAAGATTCACAATGGTACTCTTTAACATTACTGCCTTATCATATAGCGAATTTGATCAATTTTGGGGCTACGGTCATTCTCATGAGCGCAACCTTACCTCAAATACTTGTTGAAGAGACCGTCAGGCCATTTAAGAAATACCAAAGGGTGAAGTATCCTATAAAGTATTCACATCCATACACATTTATTGAAGCGGACTCAAGTAAAGATGTTATAAGAAGGGGTAGGTTGGATGTAATCATCAAAGATGGACGGCTCTCAGAATCTCTATTCGATATTATCAAAAATTATGAAAAACCTATGTTATTCATCTACAACACCGTAGAGGAGGCGGTCGAAGCTTATCGGCGACTTACAAAAAATGATTATAACAATGTCATACTACTTCACTCAAGGTTGATTAACGATGTAAGAAAGAGTAGAGAAGAGGTCTTCGAAAAAAGCTCCATCGATCAGGATTTGATCGTTGTGGCGACGCAAGTGATCGAAGCGGGTATAGATTACGATTTTAAAACCATTGCTACACAAGTCTCGCCAATAGACTCTTTGATACAACGTTTAGGTCGTTGTGCGAGAAAGAGCGATGGAACAGCCCTATTATTCAAGGATTTAGAAGGAGCAAAGTGCGTTTACCCACAGATAGTCATCGATGAGACGATCAAGATCCTCAACGAGGATGATCTGGCAGAGAGTGTAAAGAATATCTCAACCGCTTCTAAATTGGTAAATGCGGTATATCGTGAAGATGTTGTAAGAGAGTTAAGGGGAGAAATAGATAGAGAATTGAGTGAGGCTTTAAGTTTTATAAAGACATTTTCGACAGATTCAGCAAAAATCTTTGTGGCGAGGAATCTCTTTAAAATACCGAATCTCCTCAGATTGGGTATAGAAGTTAAGTGCATCCTCTTACCTCAGGAAATTTACCAGAGGATCATGGAATCTTTACGTTCGGGTAGTGAAAAGTCTACATTCGAAATTCCTTTAACTCAAGCGATCGATCTACTTCATCGAAATACCTTAAGCCTCTCCGTTGAGAGATTGTATAGAGGCTATGAAATCCCCGCCTTGAGCCATCGGATAGATGGCGAAGAATTTTACCTTTCATTATCTATCGAGTATAAAACCGATCTCAAGAATCAAGCATCAGAACCAAAGGTGGATTTAAATATCGTTAAGTATCGAAGGTTGAGCGATTGTTATCGAGAGGTTTTCATTCATCCATTCATAATCAATCCACTTTACTACATCGTTGAAAGAGATTTTCATCTAGGGTTGGTGAAACCTTATGGTTAAGCCATCGGAATGTGATACTCTATCAAAGATTCTAGGTTCAGAGTTATCTTGCCGAGACACTTGTTCAGTAGCAGAAAATCCATCTCGTGTATATGATTCAATACGTGACGGGTGTCTGATCGCGCATATTGGTTTAACGTTAATCGAGATGCAACGGTTAGCATTTTGCTTTAAATCCTCGCTTTATAGGTTATTCACGATCAATACTTTATCGAGAAGTGTTGAGCAGGATAAAGATCGATTTTGGGCCATCTTATTGACAATCTCCCTTCTTCATGATATCGGGAAGTTAACCGATCAATATATCGATAAACACACCACTAAATCACACATCCTACACCATCAAATATCTGCAATCGTTGCAAAGAGGGCTCTAAACAGAGTTTTTGATGATTATATATCGTTGGAGGTCGCTTACGCTATTCTATTCCATCATGAAGCCATCGATTGGAGTTCTATAGAACGAAATTTATTCTCATTCTCTTACTTTCAAAAGGTGTTACCATCTACGAAAAGATTCACATATACCATAGATCAGAACCGTTTAAACAGATTCAATCAAAACCTCTCTAAACTCATCGATCAATTTTATCAAAAGAATTTTATTACAGGATTGCAGCATCAAACCTTAACTCAAATAATACCTTTTATAACATCTGCACTTATTACTAATCAAGAGATCGATTGCATATACGAAGAGCTGGAGGGAAGGAAGATTCAACATCCAAAATACCTCACACCCGCATTGGCCCTTTATAGACTCCTCTACTTAGCGGATAATCGAGCAGCCTCTGCAAGAAGTCAATACTGGTTAGACTCACTTCAACATGTAGATTGGAACCGATTGGAGAGTGCTGCCCAACAGATTCACCATCTTTTAACACAAAGGTATTATTATATAGGACTATCATCGATCCCCGATGATTACTTAATCTGAGATGATTCATATCAGAAGGTAGAGGTGAGTTAATTACATCAAAATAACACGGTAAAAGTCGATAAAAATTGTTCTTCTTAGATAGGCTCGATCTAGATAGGCGTTTTAGACTCTTACGTAAAGAGATCGAAGCTAAAGGCATTAGCGAGGAGCTTAGGGGCTGGAACTTTGACTCTCCTCCTATCGAACCCCTCTCCCGTTCCATCCTTTTCGGTGTCGGTGAGCTCGCTATGCGTTATTGTGAATCGATGAGGGATATCTACCTGAGAAGAATCCTAAATATCAAGCCCCCACCCACGATCAAGATGGCTAGGGGCATCGCCCTACATTCCATTAGCCGTGAGGTCCTTAACGCTGCCAAGAGATCGTTCTTCTCTGGTAACTATAGATCTGGATCAGAGTTGGCCGAAGGTTTACTATCTTTAACTCATGGTATCGTCGATAAGGCTATTTCAGAAACCGAAAATGTACTCTCCTCTAAGATGGGTGAAGTTGAAGAATACCAACTTAAAGTTGAAGCTACAGCCCTTTACAGATTTCTCGTAATTCAAGCTGCCGCGAGGATCGATCAAGCTATATCAAAGTATCCACATTCGGATGCCGATTCGATAATCAACGTCGCTCTACCACCAGTTGTTGAGCGTAAGGTCGATGGGAGCTTGGTAGGGTTGAGTAGAGAACTCAGCGTCGATATTTATACACCCTTCAACGCTTTAGCCGATCTAAAAACTGGGGAGGTGAGAGAATTCCATCCTTACGCTGCGACTGGGTATGCGTTGGCGATCGAGGCTGAAGAGGGTACTCCGGTAGACTTCGGATTCATAGTGTATATTCAGATACTAACACATAGGTTGGTGCCGAGTTTTCGATTAAGGTATTTCGTTATAGGTGATGAATTGAGGCGTGAATTTTTAGAATTAAGGGATGAGGCCTATGAAATCGTCTCGATAGGGAAGGATCCTGGAAGACCTCCAAGGTGTCCAAGTTATTGTCCATACTACACCATATGTACACGTGAGAAGTGTTGAAGCGCTTAATTATAAATGAACCCGGCCTCTTCCTACGTGCAAAGAGTGATATGATCGTTATTGAAAAGAAGGGTGAAAAAATTTTGGAGACCTCTCCATTAAATATATCTCAGGTCTTCATACTGACCCGTGGCGCTGTACTCTCTTCTGCCCTTCTTAAACTATTGGCAAAGTATAGAGTGGATTTGATTTTATATTCGAGTTTTGGCCATCCGATCGCTAAGCTCACGAGCTCTAAAGGTAGTGGATCTGTCAAATTACGTAAGATGCAGTATAAGATTCAAAATGAAAAGGTTGGTGCCTATCTTACTAAAAGGTTCGCGTGGGCCAAAGTCGTCAATCAGAAAGTAATCTTACGTGAAGCTGGTAAGAATAGAAAAGATCGAATCTTATCAGAGAAGTTACTCGAACTCTCACGATTGACTTCAAGTATAGCTGATATGATCGCCAATCTTGAAGGAGATGATATAGAGATGATTAGAGAGAAGGTTGTGAGGCTCGAGGCCGAAGCTGCTGAAGTATACTGGCAAGGTTTCAAACTTATACTGCCTGAAGATGTCCAATTTCCTGGTCGGAGAAAAAGGTTCGATTCTCCAACCGACCCGGTCAATATCATGCTCAACTTCTGCTATGGGTTACTGGCTTCAGAAGTCTGGTTGGCTGTAGAGAGTAGCGGGTTAGATCCCTACGCCGGCTTCTTACATATCGATTCTCCGAGGAGGCCAGCACTTGTAATGGATATTCTTGAAGAGTTTAGGCAACCGGTCGTTGATAGGACGGTCTTAAGGCTAATTTCGAGCTTTAAAGATCCACAATCCATACTTGAAGGGAGGTTGCTTAAAAGAGAAGCCAGATTTCAAATCGTTAAAGCCTTCTCCGAACGGTTATCGGAAAATTTGACCTTTGCCGGAAGATCTCTACCGTTATCGAGCCACATCTTTTTACAGCCGAAGAGGTTGGCTGAGTTTATAATCGGTAGATCATCAAATTATCTGCCATTCACCTTAAGGTAAGGTTTATGCAGACAATGCAGACACTCGTCGTCTACGATATAAGTGATGATAGAGTAAGGTTCATGATCAGTCGAGTATGTAAAAGGTTCGGTTTGGCAAGGATTCAAAGGAGTACATTTCTAGGCTATCTGACCAGTATGCAGAGGAAGGAGCTCACCGCAGCCCTTAGAAGGATAATTGGCGATTCCGATGGGAATATTCAAGTATTCGTGTTATGTAGGGCTGATCTGGCCTTAAGGGAGGTCATAGGGAAGCCATTCGAGGAGTATGCCAAGGAGGATCTTTTGGTGTAAATTTGCTGTATGCTGAGTATATTGATTTGAGAGATTTGAGAGATTTGAGAGATTTGAGAGGTCCGAATTGTCTGAAGATGATGATATTCATTTGATACCTGTAACGTGGATCAAGCAGTACCATTTCTGCCCTCGAATCATCTACTATCTAGGTGTTCTGGGATATAAAGAGAGGGTGACAGAAAGTATGGCCGAAGGGAGAGATCTTCATATCGATGAAGAGCGTAGGGCGAAACGTAGAAAGACACTCGCTGGTGAAAGGAAGGAGCTCACCAGAGGATTTTGGAGTAGAGTTCATATAGTATCAGAAAG
Source organism: Nitrososphaerales archaeon (assembly GCA_025058425.1). Taxonomy (NCBI): domain Archaea; kingdom Thermoproteati; phylum Nitrososphaerota; class Nitrososphaeria; order Nitrososphaerales; species Nitrososphaerales archaeon. The sequence continues at coordinate 905 of JANXEG010000047.1, read as the reverse complement.
GCTCGGCCTCTATGGAAGTATCGATGAAGTTGTGGAGGTTGATGATGGTCTGGTAGTGGTAGAGAATAAATTCATGAAGTCCTCCAAGAAACCCCACTCAGCACATATTTACCAAGCGATCGCTTACGCTATGCTCGTTGAGGAATTCTTCCACAAACCTGTAAGAAAGGCTGTGATAAGGTACGTGCGTGATGGCAGGTCTTTTGAATTACGTGTAACAGATGATTTGAAGAAGCATGTATTATGGACAGCTTCTAAGATAAGATCGATAATCGAGAAAGAGAAGCTTCCGAGGATCATGAATCGTAGAAGGTGCAGAAGTTGTGGATTTCAAAGGGTATGTAAAGATGTATAGTTGAGTGGTATGGGTCATAAAGGTTATGAACATTGGACTTCGGCGGACCACGCTTGCCAGAATGCAGATCATGCACCGCCGAAGTACCATCATAAATTTTAAATATAAATTAAGCTCAGATAGGTTAATAGAGCTAGAAAAACCCTCGGAATCTCGTGAAGAGAATTGAAAGAAGGCGCATAAGCATTCAAACGCTATCGCTGATGGTGGAGGAATCTCGTGAAGAGAATTGAAAGTTACTATGGTAACGAACGTTATTAAAACTTTTCGGTGTAGAATCTCGTGAAGAGAATTGAAAGGTAAAAAGATCGTTATTGTAGGCTTAGGTAAATCGAAAGAATCTCGTGAAGAGAATTGAAAGAACTCCTCATCGACACTTTGTTCAATCCTTGCGAGTGCTTTACTGTACTGATCATACACCTGTAAGATATTACGCAGCCTTTTTGATGCTGAATCTCGTGAAGAGAATTGAAAGAAAGAGATAAAACAATATCAAAAAAGATGAAAGTAAGAATCTCGTGAAGAGAATTGAAAGTATTAAAGGTTAAAT
>JANXEG010000046.1 GCA_025058425.1 Nitrososphaerales archaeon | reverse complement strand
ATCTAATAATCGATAGAAATCTTCAACGGTAGCACACGGTGTATCTATAACTTTTACGGTCCTTGATGCCCTTAACCTTAAACTTAAATCGAACTTCGTGGTAACGTGAACCCTCGTATCCCTGACCGTTACATCGAGTAACTCATCGAGAGACTTTATGATACCTTCAGAGAGTAGATGGCCGATCGCCAATTCCTTGATCATCAAGGGTGTTGAAAATAAAGTGACTATATGCTTATTATTTGCAAAGATGTCGATGGGAGCTTCAACTACCACTTTACCGACTTCATAATTTGAAGTATAATTCGAAGTATCGATGGCGTAATAATCGATATCGACCATTCCATCATAGTACTTCAAATTCGAACCACTACACTTCCTCATTAATATCTATAGAATAAGAGGTAAATGTGTCTTCCTCTATTAAGATTGAAGAATCTTTAACCACATCATTTTTAAAGAGCAGTAACTTAAATTATCGTAGCATGTCCGCAAGAATCTTAACCATAGAAGATTTAGATTTGAAGGGTAAAACGGTATTCGTTCGAGTCGATATTAATACACCGGTAGATGATTCGGGCAGACTCTTAGAGTTGAGTAGGATCGAAGAAGCATCCGTAACTATTCGTGATTTAAAAGAATCTAAAGTCGTCGTCGCTTCACACCAAGGTCGTGTAGGGCGTTCTGATTACATTTCTATGGAGCAGCATGCAGGAGTATTAAATAAGATTCTTGGTGGGAATGTGAAGTTCGTTGAAGATATCTGTGGCCCATCCGCAAGAAATGAAATATCATCATTAAAAGTAGGCGAGGTATTGCTCCTTGATAATCTTCGCTTCATGGCAGAAGAGAATGTAGAATTTACACCAGAAGAAGCGTCAAAGACAGTTTTTGTACAACGCCTCTACAAGTACTTTGATGCTTGTGTGTTAGATGCATTCCCCACGGCCCACCGGGCCCATCCATCAATCATAGGATTTTCTTATCTTCTTCCCACCTGTGGAGGGAGGTTAGTGGTTAAAGAATTAAAGGCACTCACCAGAGTACTTCAAGTGGCTAAAGCACCATACACCGCTGTACTTGGTGGAGCAAAGGTTTCGGATAGATTGGAGGCGATCGAGGCTTTAATAGAGAATAGAAGGGCTGATAAAGTACTCCTCTGTGGCTTGATAGCCAACGTCTTTTTAAGGGCCGCTGGAAAGATCGATTACCCCTTGGGGATAAAGGATGAAGACAAGTACATTGCGAAAGCTGTTAAACTCATGGAAAAGTACCCCGGGATATTCGAATTGCCCGTCGATGTAGCACTGGATCGAGAAGGTGAACGTGTAGAGGTTGAAATCGATAAGTTGGAGAAGGATCCGATCTTAGATATCGGATCGAAGACCATCGATAAGTATTCTCGTATAATTCGAGGTTCAGGTACTGTATTTATGAGCGGGCCAGCAGGCCAGTTTGAAAAGGTTGGTTTTAACGAAGGGACCGATGCGCTGCTCAAATCGATGGCATCATCTCTAGCAACTACCATTGTAAGCGGTGGGCACTTAAATGCAGCACTACAACGCCTCGGTATAAAGGATTGGATCGATCACGTAAGTACAGCTGGTGGAGCTTTGGTACTTTACCTTTCTGGTAAGCGTTTACCCATGATCGAGGCCTTAGAGAGGGCAGCGCAAAGATTCGGCAGTAAAGAGTAAGGATGATTGATTAGAATTAAACCTGGCGTAGATCTGGTGTAGATATAGCATAACCGACTTTAACCGACTTTATTGTTAATTAAGTTCATCGGAAGTTTTTTTAAACAGTTCCAAGAATTCTGATTTAGATCCCATATGAGTAAAGTCAATGTTGGGATTAATGGTTTTGGTAGGATCGGTAGAGGCTTCTTTCGGGCTGCGGTCGAAGATAAAGAGTTTTTAGAAAGATTTTCGATAATCGCTGTGAATGATATAACCGATGCAAAGACGTTGGCCTATCTATTGAAGTACGATTCTGTATTTAGAACCTTTAAAGGGTACGTAAGTGCTCAGGATCAAAACATAATAGTAAATGATATGACGATCAAAGTTCTATCGGAGAAGGATCCATCAAGGTTACCATGGAAGGATTTGGGAGTGGATGTCGTGATGGAGGCTACCGGGCTCTTTACAGATAGGGCCTCTGCTAAAAAGCACTTGGATGCTGGGGCGAAGAAAGTAGTTATAACGGCGCCTGCTGAAGATCCCGATGTGACTATCGTCATGGGCGTTAACGAGAAGAAATACGATCATGAAAAGCACCATATAATCTCCATGGCATCTTGTACCACCAACTGTCTAGCACCCGTGGTAAAGGTATTGAATGAACATTTCGGTATTGAGAGTGGATTTATGACTACATGCCACGCCTATACGAATGACCAAAGGGTTCTCGATCTACCACATCGAGATTTAAGAAGGGCGAGGGCTGCCGCGCTATCGATCATCCCTACCACGACCGGTGCTGCTAGAGCTATCGGGCTCGTAGTTCCAGAGGTCGCGGGGAAGATGGATGGGATAGCTTTGAGGGTCCCAGTCCCCAATGGATCGGTAAATGATATTGTAGTTAAGTTAAAAAGAGAGGTTACGAGAGACGAGGTAAATAAAGTTCTCAAGGCTGCGGCTGAAGGGGAATTGAAGGGGATCTTACAGTATATCGAAGATCCTATAGTATCCTCAGATATTATAGGCAATCCACACTCTTCTATAATCGATGGTTTGAGTACCATGGTTTTGGGTGGTAAAGGGAGCTTCGTGAAGATATTGGCGTGGTACGATAATGAATGGGGCTTCTCCTGCCGATTGGTCGACCTATTGAAATATATGTATAGGAGAGCTTAAGACTCGAAGGCTCAAGAGTTAAAGAGTTAAAAAGAGTTACGAATAATACTATGATTACAATAGGTCAACCCTTTAAGAGGCGATTTATCAGACTCAACGTTAAGAAAACTCTCGCATTATCCTCTAAAAATTCCGCTACATTTAACAGATCGTCCAAACTCTGCCCAACACATACTACACCATGATCCTTCAATAGCGCAGCTTTGACATCTCGATCCTTAAAAGCCTCGATCACGTAATGTGCCAATTCTTCACTACCCGAAGGTGCATACTCCACCAGAGGGACCTTCTTCAAATAGGCCTTTGCAGGCCCCGTAACCATGGGCATTTCACAATTCGCTAAAGCCAAGGCTGTTGAGTAGGGAGGATGGCCATGAATGATCGCACATAATTCATCTCTCAATTTATATATGCCTAAATGAAAACGATATTCCTTGGATGGTATACCCGTCCCCCTAACCTTACTCCCTTCAAGATTTAGCGCTACAAGATCATCTAAATCTATATCACTTATTCGACTCCCCGTCCTCTTAATATAAATTAGACCCTCTTCCTTTATGAAGATGCTGAAGTTCCCACTACTTCCGGGGAACCAGCCTTTTTCCGCCAATCTCTTCATCCTTCTGCAAAGATCTCTTAACAACTTTTGAGTATTTCGCATACCTAAAGGTAATAATACCATATGGTATAAAATCGATTCGAAGGTTACGAGAAATTTAAGAGGTTCGGTATGATCGATATCTATCGTGATGTATTTTTGAATTAAGATGGCCTGATAATCCCTTAGATGCGATATGGACTACATTAAATAGCGATTAGGTATCTCTACCGATCGATACAACGTAATGTAGAAATGATTTTAAAAGAACAACGATTCGAATGCTCTTTGAAGATGTAGTCAACCTCGTATCTTTCTTCGATTTCATCATCGTAAATCTCATATATAGAGGAGTAACATGCTCTAGACTTTTTTAGATGGTTGATTAAACGAATGAATGTATATATGCTTACTTTTGGCGGTGATCCATGTGGCACACAGATCATAAGTGTATCCTTAAAAAGAGATCTATCGGGATGATGGGTTCTGATCATTCCGATGCGCTTGTAACCAATCCCTATCGCCTTTAAATAGATTCAACATACTCGTTAGGAATCGAGCTCTATATCTCGAATTTCATATCTTTTAAAAGGAGGATGGCACATACGGTCTTTGCATCCTCTATCTTACCCATCTTTATCATATCGATAACTGTAGAGAACTTCAATCGTACTATCTTGATATGCTCATCTAACTCTGGTTTGGCCTCAACCTTCTTCAAACCCTTCGCCACGAAGATGTGTATGATCTCCGTACTGTAGCCGGGTGCAAGGTAGCATTGAAAGATCTTCTCTAACTTCTCAGCCTCCATTCCAACCTCTTCCATCAATTCTCTCCTCGCACATTCTTCTGGACTCTCTCCTTCCATCAAAGTTCCAGCAGGTATCTCCAATAGGGTTTTACCAGCTGGATGGCGGTACTGTTCAACCATTACTACACTATCATCGAGTAAAGGCACTATAGCAACAGCTCCCGGATGCTCTACAACTTCACGCACGACCCTGCGCCCAGTTACCATCCTCAACTCATCTCTTTTTACTCGAAAGAGCTTGCCCCGATATACCACTTCAGAACTTAAAATTCTCTCCATAATCCATCCCGAGTCTCCATTAACTTTTTGATACAACTCTCTTTAATATGCTACTACATCTATGCATCTATGCATAGCTCATATTTGACTTTATCATTCATTAATGGTTTACAGCTTCCCACTTTTACCATCGATTACAAAACTCTTATATATGTAATTTCATTAAATTTAGGTCATGCCTACAGTCCACATACACATGTACGAAGGTAGGACGAAGGAGCAGAAGCGCAACCTTGTGAAGAATGTGACCGATGCGATTGTGAAGAGCCTCGATGTAAAACCCGAAGCAGTTACGATCTTCCTTCATGAGATATCAAAGGAAAATGTAGCGAAGGCCGGAAAGATCGTATCTGAAACCTAGATAAGTTATCGATAGCAACCGTATTAGGTTACATAAAGGTCACGTAAATATTCTACTGTAGAGGATAGAATAGTGATTTAATTTCATAGAAGTTTCTTTTGTAGGGGCTCTATCACTATTCGACCGTAAAGACCATCATAACCAGGTATCACTTTGATACTATCTTCTCTAACTGCCTGTATAGCTATCGCCATCTCTCTCCCAGCCACCCTCTCGATCTCGGCCAAAGGTGCAAATATCATAACAGAAAATTCGTCTCCAAAAGCTTTGATGAGGTTATCGTAAATCGACTGAACATTCTTTACGGAAGGGTTTGAAGCACCGATGACGGTAGCGATGACTTCATGTAATGGGAGTAAGTGGTGAAACCGAGGTACATCTTTAAGTATGTAGCCTTGGGGTCTATCGGCGAGCTCCTCCACCCTCTGCTCGACACCTTTTGTTAATGCCTTCCCACACTTCGGGCATTTACCACCATGCTTGATCGCATCGATACCCGACATCGATACTTCACAATCTCTATGGCCACTGTAATGATATTTACCATATTCGGGCTTCGTCTCTATTGTGGAGAGGAACCTTTTGGGATCTTTTGTACGAATCGCATTCAAAACCTCTATGTAACTCAATTCCTTCAACTCAAAAATATTCGCCTCACGGCCTAAGCGGTATGGGTGGGGAGAGTGGCTATCGCTATTTGAGACCAATGTGTACCGATCGAGTTTACTCACCCTCCAATTCATCGGAGGATCGCTCGAAAGACCGGTCTCCAATGCGTGAATGTGATGAACCTGATCAGCGTAACACTCCTCTATAGAATCATATCCGCTATTGGCACCAAGAATACTCCACCAAGGTGTCCATATATGTGCTGGGATGATTTCGATGAGCTTAGAGATTTGTACCATCTTCTCAACGAGTTCTGGTGATGTAAGAGATAAGACCGGTCTACCATCGATACTCAAATCACCACTCCTTCCCAATACGTCTGAGACTTGTGCGGCCACTTCTAACGATGGAATTAAGAGTAGATGGTGAATTTTACGAATTTTACCAGCATCGGAATAGACTGTAGCGACCTCTGTAGTTATCATAAAACGTATAGGCAATTGTGGTTTCTCTTTCAATTTTAAAAGGTTTGTATCATCATCTGGTATTAATAACTCTGAAACTTCTTTAAACCATTTTGGGTGTGTAATATCTCCCGTGCCGATGAGTCGAAGCCCCTTTAGCATCGCGTAAAAGACTATCGTATTGATATCCATATTTACACTCGTCGCCGCACTGTACTTTGAGTGAATGTGCAGATCGGCGAAAACCCTCATATTGGCTTCTTAAATTTTATATCTTACTGATCCCATAAGCCTTTCTACACTTCGTCTTGATATGGTAGCCATCTTCTAAGGAGCTTCGCCCAATCGATCTTAATTATTGCATAGATAATCATAACGGCTATAATTAAAAAGAGTGATGCTAAGATTATGATCGATGTGGGCTCGACACCCTCTTTAAGAAAGGGCTCGATGAACGTTATCCCGAAGATTCGTACACCAAAGGCCACTATACTTATAAGGATCATCTTCCCGGAAAAGGTTGCGATGATAAAACGCCAAAGGCTATACTTTGTGAAGCCTAACGTTATATAAACGATATCGTCTGGAATCGGTGTAGCAGCGGCTAAAAATGCCGCGATCCAACCATACTTCCCGATTAGCGTTTGAAGTGGTTTAATCTTCTTCCTAGTTCTTTCATCGAGTAGCCTTTGGCCTTCATAACTCACCCTGAATACTACCGTCTTCGCTATAGTAGCACCACTCGCACTCGATAAAGCGACCAATAGTGGATCGAATGATGGGTTAAGGCTGGTAAGGGCTACTGGTATAAGGTAGGGCGCAGGTACGAAGATCATAAAGTGTGTGAGGAGGCTGGATACGAAGACACCAATATAACCATAGGTGATGAGGTTGGCATCCAACCATAACCAGAAAGTTAATAGCGATATCATTTCTCAAATATCAAATTGGTGATGAACACATTTTATAGAATTTATGAAGTCTTTATCACTAATAAGCTTTACCAAAGTATGCAACGACCTTCGCCTTCTCTCCACAGTAGATGCAATTCGAGAAGACCTTCTCCCTTTTGAGTGGTATAAGGCGAATATCAGCCCCCGTCTCTTCCTTTATCTTTTCTTCACATACTGCCCTTTGGCACCAACATGCCCTCAAAAACCCACCCTTACTCTCTAAAATTCTTTTAAACTCATCATAATCCTTTACGGTATGAATACTATTATTCAAATGTGCTTTAGCTCTATTGTAAAGATTCTTTTCGATCTCTCTTAAAACTCTCCTTACTTCATGTAATAGATCTGCTTCCTTTACAACTACTCTCTCAAATGTATCTCTACGTACCAATGTAACTTTTCCTTCACGAAGATCACGAGGGCCGATTTCGACCCTTAAAGGAACACCCTTTAATTCCCATTCATTGAACTTCCATCCTGGCGTATAATGTTCACGATCATCGAAGATCACTCTCAATCTCGCTCTGCGTAGAAGCTCATATAACTCCCTTCCCTTCGCCTCTACTCCTCTCTTCTCCTCTTTATTGTAAAATATCGGTACTATTACTACCTGAATAGAAGCGACCTTTGGAGGTAGGATAAGGCCTTTATCATCTCCATGAACCATTATCACCGCACCTATGAGGCGCCAGGAGATTCCCCACGATGTCTGCCACACGTAATGTGTCTTCCCATCCCTACCGATGAATTTAATATCGAAAGGTTTTGAGAAATTTTGACCGAGGTTGTGAGAGGTACCCATCTGTAAAACCTTTCCATCCGGCATGACCGACTCTAATGTTGTGGTATATAGTGCACCTACGAACTTCTCCTTATCGGTCTTAAAACCTTTCAATACGGGGATCAATAGATAACCTTCGATCAACCTTCGGTACAATTCAAGTATACGCATAACCTCCCTATCCGCATCCTCTTTCGTTTCATGTGCCGTGTGCCCTTCTTGCCATAAGAATTCAGATGTACGGATGAAAGGTTTTGTGGACTTGATCTCTGCCCTTAGGACAGAATTCCAAAAGTTTAATAGAAGAGGTAAGTCCCTCCAACTCCTAATCCATTTTGCGTAAGATGCGTAAGCGATAGTTTCTGACGTAGGCCTTACAGCGAGCCGCTCACTTAACGGTGTATCTCCCGCATGTGTCACCCAGAATACTTCGGGGGTGAATCCTTTGAAGTGCTCCTCCTCCTTCCTCAGTAAACTCTCCGGTATGAATACAGGGAAGTACGCATTCTGATGCCCAAGCCTCTTGATCATACGATCAAAGATATTCTTGATATTCTCCCAAATTGCGTAACCGTAAGGCCTTAACACGATAAAACCTTTTATAAATGAATAGTCGATGAGCTCCGCTTTAACCACTACTTGAGTGTACCATTCAGAAAAATCCTCAGTTTTTTTAACAGTAATACCGATCTCCTTACTCAAGCTTTAACACCGTATAATTTCATTACCGATGCCGTTAAAGGAATTTTTTATACTATTTAATAACTTTTCCCAAAAGTTTTCATCATGGAATAGCTACCGAGAGTGTGTCCAGATATGTGAAATAGTATGAATTGAAGCATGAAAGCTAAGGTAAAATCAACTAATCCCAATAACTCTAAACCAACGAATCCTTGAAGTAAATTTTAATTCGAATCTAAAAATAACTCTCTCGCTAACTATACTAACTATAGATGGATAGATTGTACATTATTATATAATACTTCAGCTTCAGAGTGAATTCTATTCGATTCAGGTATTTTCATCAACCCCTTGTATTGAACAGATAGCGAAGAGCACGCCGTAGCCACGCAAGCTGACCAAAGCGGCTCTCTACATTTTAAGTAAGTTGTGACAAAAGCGCCTGCAAATATATCACCTGCACCCGTTGTATCTACCACTTTAACTTCTGGAATTGGAATTTTGTAACCGTTCTTCTCATCGAATAGTAATACGCTTTGCTTACTGGTAGCGATCACTATATTTATCCCTTTCCTTCTTAACGTAAGAGATGCCTGTGTTAAATCCTTTTGCCCAGTGATAAAGAAGGCCTCTTCGCTATCGACTTTGATGATATTCGCCCACTTTTCCACCTCATATTTAGGAGTTCTCAAATAACACTTCCCATCGGAATCGAACTCTCTAAGAAAGCCTTGCGGATCCAAATAGATGATCGGTGATGCCTTTGATGCCTTCTGTAAAAAGTCAAGATCTATCTCACTTACTATCGGGCTTATAATCATACCATCAAAGCTTAACGATTCCAATTGAGTAACTTGAATATCTTCACATCTAGCCTGTAGGTAGAGCTCTCTTTCACCATCCTTTAAAACTATCTTAAAGCGAGTAGTGGGTTTAACGTGTGATCGGAATTCACCTACAAAGTTAAGTTGATTTTTAGATAACCAGATCACATATTCATCGGGGAAATCGTAACCTATCTTTGTAATAAT
>JANXEG010000045.1 GCA_025058425.1 Nitrososphaerales archaeon | reverse complement strand
TAGAAAGAATCCGAATGTCTGCTTCGAAGTCGATGAAGCGATATCGGATGCATCTTTGGCCAAGAGTGTAATCGTCATGGGCTATGCAGAGATTATAGAGGATAGGGAAATGATGATCCCATACTTACAGAAGCTCATAGATAAGTATCGAGTACCGACACCATTCAAGGATTACATGAGCAGACCAGGTCGGGATGTGGAGAAGGAATTAAGATCGGTAAGGATCGTCTTAATCACTCCAAAGCGAATAAGTGGGAAGAAGATCGTAAGGAAGAACAGTAACTTCTAACATCACTTCTTACATTTGTGCATAATTTTGTGCACAAAAGACTTAAATAGTTCATTATAGCACACCTTAGTCTTGATAATTATGTATAGGAAGATCAACCTTTCGGAGGATGAGATGCCCGATAAATGGTACAATATAGTCCCCGATCTGCCATCACCATTACCACCCCCAATAAATCCTCAAACACGTGAGCCCGTTAAACCAAAAGATCTTGAAGCCATATTCCCAAAGGAGATTGTTAAGCAAGAGGTAAGTCAAGAACGTTGGATCGGCATCCCTCAAGAAGTTCTAACTATTTACAGAATCTGGAGGCCCACACCCATGTTCCGCGCTAAACGGTTAGAAGATGCACTAAAGACTCCAGCGAAGATCTACTATAAGTATGAAGGTGTCAGCCCACCAGGTAGCCACAAGCCGAATACAGCGGTAGCCCAAGCGTACTACAATATGAAGGAGGGTATCAAGCGATTAACTACGGAGACGGGTGCTGGGCAGTGGGGCTCTGCATTAGCTTATGCCTGCTCACTATTTAATTTAAAGGCTACAATATACATGGTTAAAGTAAGTTATTATCAAAAGCCCTTCAGAAAGACCTTGATGCAACTGTGGGGTGCTGATGTATATCCAAGCCCGAGTGATCAGACGAACTATGGTAGAAATGTCTTGAAGGAGGATCCGGAAAATCCCGGTAGCTTAGGTATCGCGATAAGTGAGGCTATAGAGGATGCGGTCACACATGAAGATACAAAGTATGCGATCGGGAGTGTACTCAATCACGTCCTCTTGCACCAGACCATCATCGGTCTGGAAGCGATAAAGCAGCTCGAATCGGTCGATGAATATCCTGATTTGATAGTGGGCTGTGTGGGAGGAGGGAGTAGCTTCTCAGGGCTCTTCTGGCCTTTCTATGAGCAGAAGGTTTCGAAGAAAGCACCGAAAGATGTCGAATTTTTAGCAGTCGAACCGACCGCATGCCCTTCATTAACGAAAGGTATCTACATGTACGATCATGGTGAGACGGCACGCCTCACACCACTTTTAAAGATGTATACATTGGGCCATACCTTCATACCTCCGCGCATACACGCTGGTGGTCTAAGGTATCATGGTGCAGCACCGACACTCTGCCTATTGATTGACAAAGGGTACGTGAAGGCTACTGCGTATGATCAGGTCAGTGTCTTCGAAGCAGCCTCGTTATTCACGAGGACTGAAGGGATACTGCCTGCGCCCGAACCTGCCCATTCGATCAAGGCTGTGATCGATGAAGCTTTAAAGTGTAAAGAGAAGGGGGAGGAGAAGACGATACTCTTCTTGCTATGTGGCCATGGATACTTCGATATGAATGCATACAATGAGTATTTGGAGGGCAAATTACAGCCTTGTGATTTTCCAAAGGATGAAGTGGAGAAGTCTATAAATTACTTGAAGGAATTGTATCCTTGGATCGATAAGTTACCCTACTGAGAATAAATATATTCCAGAATACATTGCAAATAATAGTGCAGAGAGCGACGTAAAAGCAGATAAAAGCAGATTCTTGTTACTGAATGTATACTTATATACTCATTCATACTAATTTATACTTGAATGTGGAGAAAGATAGAGGAGAAATTCTATCGACAAAAGAGTAGGGCTGCTGTTGCTAAAAAAATGATCGAGTTGGGCATTAGGATTGGTAATGATCTAAAGCTGTATGTAGGTGATGTCGCTGTAGGTGATGTTGCATTAGCCCGCTCACTCAATGTGGACAGAAGAGTGATTCGAAAGACCGTGAATCAGATCATGAATGATGATTATTTGAGAGATATATTCACACGAATAACACCTGTGGGTGCAAGTTTTGTTAATATTGCAGAGAGGCTGGGTTGGAGTGTTTTGGTCATAGCTGCCGACCCCCACAGACCGGGTGTCATCGCCGGTGTCACATCAATTTTGGCAAAGTATGGAGTCGTGATCAGGCAGGCTCTGGCCGACGATCCAGACCTCGTAGCCGAGCCACGATTAACCCTCATAGTCGAGGGTAAAGTACCACCTGAAGCCATCGATCAGATCAAATCTTTAGATGTTGTGAAGAGCTTGACTCTTCTTAAAGGAAGATGAAAAGATGATTATCGGATTATCGGATTATATGCTACATTTTTGCATTTTAGAGGCTTTAGACGCTAGAAACCTTTTGCAACTTTAACTCATCGATCGGTACTTTATCGATATCTCTCGATGCTAAGATGCCCTGTTCCAACAAGAATGAATGTGCAAGGACTCTATCTGTGCGACTCGCCCGCTCATATAAATTCTTCATCTCGTTATATATATCTAGCTCCTCCATCCTCGCCTTCGATGCGATTACCAAGAATCGAATCGTCCAAGGATCCTTAGAGCCGATCTCTCTAATGGTGATGCATCGAGAAGCATCACCTAGAATGTAACCAGAGAGTGTGGTCTTGAGCTCTGAAGCCAGATCCTGATCCCAGATCCCTCTCGGTGCAACGACCGTAACCCAAATATACTCGGTCCGGAATTCACTCGTTAAACCTAACGCGCTCGGTAACCTTAACATCCTCAATGTGCCGACCAGATATTCTTTAAGGTGCCTCTTATCGATGATTTCATTAAGTATCGTCTCACGTGTCAAGGATGCTTCTTCCTCACTTAGAATCTTCTGCATAATCCTGAGCCTCTCCTCCTCAGTAATTTCGCCCACTCTATCGTAGTATCCACGATCCTTGGAGATTTCGCTCAACTTCTCATAATATTCATCCGCTAGATTAGATACCTCGCTCAACAACTTCCTATAATCGGAATCTACCTCTAACCTCTTCTCTATATTCATATACTCTTGAAGCTTCGATTGAATCCTATTTAGATCACTTTCACGATCCTCAAGTTCAGCCTTTAACGAGATAAGTTGTTGGTTCAGATCCTTTACCTTTTCCTCTAAAAACTTCTTCTTACCGAGTGAAATTATACTGAATTTTAATTTGGACATCTCTTGTAAAAGCTTCTCCTTTTCATTCTCCAAATTCTTAATTCTCGTAAGTATGCTCTCCCTCTGGATCTTTATCCTTTCCAATCGATCGTTCAGGATCCTCCTCATCATCCTCACATTACTCAAGTGTGAGTCGATCGTCTTGAGCTCGATTTTAGGTGGTTGAAGAAGAGATGGTATGAGTGAGAAGAGGATCACCAACTCTGGATTTTGTAAACCTTGAATGATATTTAATGCAGTTTCATGAGCCTCCGACCTCTCTAATCTCGATATCTCTTTATACAATCTATCTGCTAAACTCTTTATTTCAATAAACTTCTTAAAGATCTTCAGATAAGAATCTACTAATGCTACTACATCTATCAAATCTTCCAATAATAACTTTTGCTTCACCGTAAGTCTTTGAGTACTTGCTACACTACTTCTCAAATCATCGATGATTCTCGATGCAAACTCATGATACGTAGTACGTGTCTTTGAAATCTCTTTGGTCTGTTCAATAACCTCAGAAACTAATCCGCGAACCCTCGCTTCAGGTGTACCTTCACGTGCTTCTAAACCTACGGCCTGTATAGGCTTTGTAACCTCCTCCATCAAACTCTTAATTTGGTCTTCCATTCCTTTCACCTGCATACTGAAATTTGCTTCGATCGACTTATCCTCATAGATGAACTCTTTGATCATCTCCTCAAAACGGCCCTCTTCAAATAGGCCTCGCTCTATGAGCCATTGTTTATAGACTTGAGCGAGCTCATTGTAACAAAGGTCGACGATCCTCTCCAAACCTCCAAGGCCACTCTTCGCATCTCCACGATAAATCTCCAACTTATCCTTCCTTATCATGCGCAATTTATCTAAACGGTTCAATTGCAACTTTATCAATGAGATGTGCTCGTTGATGGGGTATGAAATTTTGAGCGTCGTTATAGTATGTATCCATCTATCACCATGGTCTAGATTCGCTCCGATATTGTTCAAAAGGTCGGATAGATCGAACCTTATCGAATTCGTCAAGATATCCACGATCGCTTCATCGATGATCCTCTTCGCATCGATCAGACTTCCTGTATTGCTGAACGCTGGCCCGAGTGGCATCATGATAAAGGCAGTATATGGGTTCTCGTAAACAGCCCCGAACATCTTCTTTACAAAATTATTCTTACTTCGATTGAGCAGTAGCTCTAGATCGACCATCGATGCGTAGGCTGATGAACCCTTTGCAGGAGGATCGTCACCGACACATGGTAAAATTCCAAGACCGATGATCGGGAAACCACTCCCTAACTTCCTCCTCAGATGCCTCACAAAGTCTACGGCCATTCCACTACCGGTCCCACCACCGATACCGAATACGACGAAGATTATTGGTGTGAGGGTTGAGGATGATACTTCCTCTTTAAACCGCTCAAGGTAGCCATCGATCAGTCTCAAATAGTAGTAATTGAGCCCATAGATCGCTTTAGATAACGCCCTCCTCCTCCCTACACCACCAGATAATGGGGGTATCTCCATCGATGATGAGAGCCATGGTTTGTAATCCGATGGGACTTTTGCTCTTTCCTGCTCAAGGAACTTTGGATAATTCTCGATGAATTCGAACATCACTTCGGGTGCAGGGAACTTTACCGAACGGGCGATCAGCTGTATCCTATCCCCTGCAATACCGTGGGCCTTTAAACTTTCTTTGAATCGGTCGAAGGTACTTTGAAGGCTATAAATATCGTGGTCTGCAACATCGATCGCAAGGCAAGAGACTTTCACACCACTTCTTTTAAGAAGGTCGTAGATCTCTGGCATCTTTAAGAAGGTTTCGATGATGTTGGCCCCTGTACCTCCAAGCCCTACCAGATGGATCGAATAATCCTTCATCTCTGCCGACATCGATCATTCCCTCCCAATCTTTTGTAATTTCTCTTTTATATTGTTAACTTCTCCAGCCAGGCTCTTATCGATCCGTGTGAGCCGAATCAATAATGTATCCAACTTCCTCACCTGCTCATCGACCTCTCTCAGAATGAAGTCTGAACGAGAGCGGCTCCTTATAAGGAGTATGCCAAGTATGATCACAATACCTCCTAAACCTCCAATACCATAGAGGTAAATGCTCATATCCTCACGTGGTGGAGGGAAACCTTCTCTCCTTGGCAAAAGCTCCAGAATTTCAATGGCCCTATCCACTTCTCCGATCGAACTGTACCTCTTGGCCAAACTTACAACAGAAGAGTAGAGTGAAGCGAATCGAGGATCTGTAACTGTGGTATTGACGAGCTCAGACTTCTCCTTCACCAAACTTACATACTTGGTGATGACCTTATCCGTCACCTTTACTTCTCTTCGATCCAATTCGCCCCCTTTCTCGTATCGCAAAATGACGATCGGGAAGGACTTTTCAAAATGGAGCTCATAATTGGGTGCGATCTTACTAACGGTGTAATTCTCAGGTATCCTACCAACTAGAGAAAGATCTGCTACTCCTTCGACCGCTCTGAATACAAGGGTTGGGCGGCCCGGTTGCCACGTGGTTGTATCGATACCCGGGTAGTTGTTATGCAACCTCCAATATACATCACCAACCTTCATCAAGGGCGTTTCTAAACTTAGGTTGACTCTGGGAGGGGCTGCTCGAATTACAACTTTGAAATATACTGTATAAACACCACCGGCCATCAAAGTCTTATTTGTCATATCTACACGGTTCGGATCCTCAACCCTCCACTCGCTGATGTATGGTCCAGAACTCTGGGCTAAGGTCGAAGGTAATGTTGAAGTTAAAATCAAGGTTGAAGTTAGTAGGAGAAATAACGCTAAGAATAATGATTTAGGGATAAACCTAAAGAAACCTTTACCCATTCCCTTGACTCCTCACCATTTACCATGCTTTTTTCACTTTTAAGCGCTTCTATAAATCTAATGAGTAAGTCATCTGATCGGTGGTTTAATGGTATACTAAATCTTCCACCTTCATCGATGGTAACATCGAAGGGTAAAGGGCTAAAAGTACATTTTTGATCTTTAATTATATCACTGAATAGCCTTATCTAACCTAAATCCTAAATTACGTCATGTATTTACCGTGCAGTTTACTAATTTAGTAAAATTAGTAACAAATGGTAATAGTAGCGAACCATTCATGAACGAATCTATCCGTAGTTACCCGTTTACGATGTGTATAGCTACTTTGGTTTAGCGTAGTTAAAGGCCTCTTCGACCTACAGATCCATTCTAATCAGTATCTAACCTTCTAAGCATTACCCTCTCAACATAGAAGTAAATAGTACGCCATTCTCCGCGATGAGATAGCCGATTCTGGGCAAGCCATAATAACGGTTCTTTAATCACGACATAAATCCTTCTTAGGATGTATAACTTAGAGAATTCATACAGAGGAATCGATGCATCTGAATATTGTTAAAAGTTGGCAAAGATCTGTTGATGATCTTTCTCTCTTTACATCAATCCTGATTCGGCCCCCTTTTAGCCCTTTGATATATCGAATTCAGGTTGTACGTGTATTCTTTGAATACATCTTCGATGGTCTTTAACTCATCCGGTGATAAGGTCGATGCCCCTTTAACCCTTTGATACCCCTCATAACTTCTCTTGATAAAAGGCTCCAACAGATAGCCTCCCACCAATAACAGTACATCCATCTTATCCATGTGATCCTTGACATAAGATAGACCAAAGTAGGATACGATCGATGATGGTAGATTACGCTGCCTCCACCCTTCAAACTCATTTAACAAATCTTCATAACTCATCCTCTCCTTTAACGATTCCGATATTCGAAGGAATAGATAGGTAAATATGGCCGAATCTGGATCGAGGGGCATCAAAGGCCGTGCGAATGCACTCTCAAGGACATTCGTAAGCCTACTGTAAATCCTCATACTATGGCCCAACGCAATACAGGGTGAGAAGTGGAATACCTTCATCGATCGCTCGTACGTTACAAGATCGTCTACGTTGATGCGTCTATATACACCAGCATCACCAGCAGATACGATCATATCGATCATCGCTGCCAACACATCGTTACCAACGATCTCTTTACCATACCTATCCACGGTCTTGTAATGATCTAAATTTGTGTTGTTCACAAGTATGATAAGATCCGAATTAAACCCCATCTTATACTTTATCAATCGTGAAAGGCCACAGTAAGCGTTAAAGTGCAGTTGGTCAGATTCGTTATCGTATGGCATGATCGCAAGGATAAACCTCCCACCTCTAAATCCCCATTCGGGCAGCATGGAGAGGATGTAAGGTGCAGCACCACTACCCATCCCTCCACCAAGAGAGCAGATGAAGAATACCGCATCAGCTTTATCAGCCTTGGCTTGAATCAAGAGGTCTTTGATCGATGGTTCTTCAGAAGCGAGCCTTTCACCAACCTTCCATAAATGTCCAGTACCTCGAGACCTTTTACCAATTCTATACATAACCTTAGAAGGTAAGGTTCCATAAATTTCTTCAGAGATCATCTCGCTATCCATCCCTAAGAGTGATAAATGTTCGCTACGGTGTTGCACGAGCTTCCACAGATGTGAAAGGACTTTAATACCCGTGCTCCCTAACCCGATGATACAGTATTCGGGCTCTATGGGGCCGATCTGCCTCGATTCCTTAGTGATTTGGCTTATTATTTCAATCCTTTTACCACATACAACACAGTAATTCGCATAGTGAGGGTTTTGATGGCCATCTGGACATAAAACGACCTTCTCGACTTCGTTAGAAAGGGACAACTTAAGCACCCTCCTTACGTGCTTTTATAAGGGATAGGCTTTTATCGATACCATCAAATACGGTATCTTTGTGGAATGTTGAATAGAGCTTCATGTAATGTTCGGGGAAGTTGAATGGCAATTCATTTACACGCACTATGCCTTTACTCTTTAACTTTACAGAGATCAACGAATCGACGTTGGGATAGTTTAAAATGAGCTCAAATTCTAATAAGTACCGATCGAGCAAAATCACTTCGATATTTAAAACTTTGTAAACTTTATTTAATAGATCGAACGATGCTTCACTAAGTCTAATTTGAGAATTCTCAATCTCATACACGATCGAATCGACAAGATTGTGAATCTGATCATCCTTGCCCCAATCGAATCCCCGTGGCAATCTTGTATCGATTTCATTCTCAAGATTTCTTAGAGTACGATCGATCGTCCTTATAAGCTCCACAACGAATTTAACGATCCTCTGCTGTGTATTGGTAAGGTTAACGACTTCGACGATCGTTACTTCATCCTTAATCTCACTTATCAATAGCTCCAATTCTTGTAAGAGCTTCATTTCAGCCTCTAAATTTACCATCGGATACAACCTTACCTTCGGCTCTACGTACATCTTGAGTAGCTCCTTTATAGAATTGAGCCATCCTCGAATCGATTGGGCAAAGATTCTAATTCTCTTACCAAACTTACCATCCATGTACTCGAGACTCTCAATCACTATCTCAGCCCCCTTCTCTAAATCTCCCTGCTCTATAAACCGCCTCGCAATCTCCACATTCGGAAGAATAAAATCGGGATCGATATTCTGCTGAATCGCATTATAAACTTCATTACAGACCATTCCTACAGTACTCAAATTCACTTTGGCATCTTCGTACAATCTTCTTTGGGCCTCGATGATCTTATCAAGGTCCCACTCCCCAATGCTCTTCTGATCGATGCTTACAATTTCGATCGGTTGTGGGATATTAAGACTTGACGCCTTGATGAAGACCTCTTTAAACTTTGTATAATCCCTTACGTAGCGATCCTGAGCCCTTTTGATCAGATGGTTGTGCATCGAATCGATCGTCCGTTCGTACTCCTCGATCTCTTTTAACCGCCCTTGAAGATCTGTAATCTTCATCACATCCAATGTACTTAATGTAAAGTTCAGGGAGTTCATCATCTCACTTATCGATGATGAAATATCCTCGATCATGATATCCCTAAAGACCGCTTTCACCCTCTCAACCTTCATCTGAAGGTCTTCAAGCCTCTTTAAAACCTTCTCAGCCTCCTCTCCAACCCTCATCTTAAGGTTGAGCATGAATTGCCTTTTATTCATCTGTAACTTTACTATATTCGCGAACCCGGAGCCGAAGGAAGATACGACAAGGTATGGCCCTATGGCTTCTTGAAGACCACTAACGTAACCCAATGCACTCGATAGAGCTATGAACGATGCAGCAAATACGATACAACCTATAAGGCTTGATAAGAAAGTTAAGATGCGATTTAACCTTCTTAACTCAAACCCCTTCTTTTCTAATGAGATTATCCAACCT
>JANXEG010000044.1 GCA_025058425.1 Nitrososphaerales archaeon | reverse complement strand
GATCAAAATTGTACAGATCCATGAAGTGCATCATACCTATCATAACCATGCGATAGTGCAGATCGGCCAACGATCTGTAAGAGCCCGTTCTTAAAATCGGTAATAAGAGTTTACGTAATAAGCCCCATTTAACGTATTTGAGTGCGCTGAGCATCTTCATCTTCGCTTTGATCTTATGCCCATCCTTAGCCAATCGATAAACTTCCTCCATTATACTCATGAACTTTTCAACATCTGCATAACGTGTTATAGGAACGATCTTATCGCCTTCAACGAATACGTACGTGGCCATACCACAATGGGGATGGGTAGTGAACTCAACGTAGCGATGATTGTGTAATGCACCTACGGCTTGTGAGAGTGGCACTACAAAAGGTACTGGGTAGAAGTCTTCCGCCCTTATCTGACCATCGGTCTGTTCCTCGATCAGTTTTAAACACTCTGGTATGGTGATCCTCATCTCTTTACGCTTTTCATAGTCTATTCTACCCGTAATGGAGACTGGCTGGAAATTGATACACCGAACGACATCCGCATTTGCGATACCGAACTTGATTATATCGCCCAGCTGATGATCATTTATACCTTTGATGACTGTAGGGACAAGAATTACAGCATCGAAACCGATCTTTCTACAATTTTCGATGACCTTGAGCTTCATATCGAGTAGATCGATACCCCGTGTCTTTAAGTAAATTTCTCTTGTGACACCATCGAATTGGAGGTAGATCGCACAGGCGCCTGCATCGACCAATCTTTTACAATATTCGATAGAATTTGCCAAACGAATGCCATTTGTATTCACTTCAATATGGTGAAAGCCAGCGTTCTTTGCGTATGCGATAAGTTCGGGCAGATCATCTCGAATCGTCGGCTCTCCACCACTAAACTGAAGGCCGGGTGGCTTAACGGGTTGATTCGATCTGAAGTTATCGATGATACGTTTGATTTCATCGGTCGTTGGTTGGTAGAGATAACCACTAACTTCTGCATTTGCAAAACATACGGGGCATTTAAGGTTACAACTATTCGTCACATCGATTATGGCCAAGACTGTATGAGATTTATGCTCATTACAGATCCCACAATCGAATGGGCAACCCTTCTCGGTACGTTTTGTCCTCGGATTCGCCAATCCATCCCCAATACGCTCGAACCTTTTAGCCTTTAGGTACATCTGGTAATCAGACCAGTAGATATCCTCAAAGGTACCATGGACGGGACATTCTTTTCTCATTATTACTTGATCTTTATCATCGCGAAGTAATTGGGCATCTATAACCCTTAAACACTCGGGGCAGAGCGATTTCGTATCCTTTATCTTCTCCATAATTCCGCACTTTTGCTCAAACGAACCTTTCAACGATAATCCATCACCAGTTGTCTTACTTTGATACTCTCCCAAATTTATCATCAGAAGAATTGTGGATCATCGATATAATAATTTTACCATAAAATCGTTGGTGCGCTCATGCCTTCATCATGATATGAAGAATTACGATAGATCGAGGAGATCTATATCATCTTCGTGATTTGTAGATTTTAACGTTTTAATTTCATCGTATCGATTGGTTACGATGCGTGATTATATTACATCTAAAAGATTATCATCAACATTCAATGACCTTTTCGAATAAAGTAGGCGCAACCTTTCTAACTTCTTCAAGGATTCGGCTAGCAAGTTCTCTGATCTCCCATTGGGCCTTCGCCGATAATCTTAATGATAAAAAGTGCATCAGACTTCTAGCGTTCATAGTCATTATGAGCTTCGTAGCGACACACTGGGGTAGTATGAACCTCGCATCTTCTTTGGGGATTCCAATACGTAATAATTCCTCCATCTTTTCAATAGTAAATCTTCTAACTTCATCGAAGATTTTGATCGCTTCGGGATTATTTTGAATACTTGGTGGTATGACCATCTCTTCCTTATGTGCCAATGTAAATCTTTGGCTCTCCTGATTGTAGGATGCAATCCTATGCCTTATCAACTGATGGCTACAGACTCGTGATATGCCCTCTATTTCGAATGTGAATACAACGTGCTCCAACACACTAAAGGTCCTATCATTCAAAGCTTTTCTAACCAGATACTGGATATATGCATCACCTTTGCTATCGATCTCTTTCTCGATCTCCTCTATCGTAGAAGTCGAATAGCACCTTCTCATAGCTATCGCAATGACCCTTTCTGGCGATGGGGTATGCCAAATTAACTTAACCCTCATCACCATGTTTATAGAATTACAACATATTTAAGTACATAACATGATTGGAGAGTAATCAAAATTTTCATAAGATCTCATTATATCCACTCTTTTTATATATAGGTAATTATTATATATGCGATACCTTTTTTATATTTAGTAAGAAGAGTCAGAGATGACGATTGAGGTGATATGAATGTCGATGTTTGCAGATATACCAGTCGATGTTGGAGTTATTTATGAAGGAGAGAGAATAAGGAAGAAAGACCTTCATGTGGAGTTAGGCGGTCCGAACGTCCCTTACAAGTTCGAGTTGGTAAAGGCTAGAGAGATGGGCCAGATTGAAGATGGTAAGATACAGATCATCGGTCCGGATCTAAAAGATCTGCCAGAGGGAGGTAGTTATCCGTTCGGTATATTTATCGAAGTCGCTGGGAAGCAGGTTGAAGAATCGCTGGAAGGTGTGATCGAAAGAAGGATACATGAATATGCGAACTATATCGAAGGGCTCATGCATCTTAATCAAAGGTATGATATATGGATACGTATAAGTAAAAAATCTTTCCAGAAGGGTTTCAATTCATTCGTCTATTTTGGAAGAGTGTTGGAGAGGCTCTATAAAAGTGAACTTCCTTTCATAGAAGCGATTCAGATCACATTCATAACCGATCCGGAGAAGGTCAAGGAGATGTACCAATTTGCTTTAGAGACGTACAATGCACGTGATGCGAGGGCTAGAGGTTTGAAGGACGAAGAGGTAGATTGCTTCTATGGTTGCCTCCTCTGCCAATCGTTCGCACCGACTCACGTCTGTGTAATAACCCCTCAAAGGTACTCCAATTGTGGTTCGATCAGCTGGTTCGATGGAAGGGCATCGGTGAATGTAGATCCGAAAGGCTCGATCTACCGTATCGAAAAGGGTGAGTGTTTAGATCCGATCAAGGGTGAATATAGCGGTGTTAATGAGGCGGTTCAAAAGAAGTCGCTGGGAGCGATCAAAAAGGTTCAGTTATATACAGCATTCGGCAACCCTCATACATCGTGTGGATGCTTCGAAGCGGCCGCGTTCTACATACCCGAAGTGGATGGGTTGGGGATCGTGGATAGGGGCTTTAAGGGTGTGACGGTCAATGGCCTACCATTCTCAACGATAGCCGATTCGACCGCGGGTGGGAGGCAGGTGGATGGTTTTCATGGAGTATCTATAGAGTATATGCGCTCTCCAAAGTTCCTCCAAGCCGATGGTGGTTGGAGCCGTATAGTCTGGCTTCCGAGCGCTTTGAAAGAGAGGGTTAAGGATTTCATACCGAAGGATCTCATCGATAAGATCGCAACGGAGAAAGATGTCTCGAATGTGGAGGAATTGAAGGCCTTTTTAGAGAAGAAGGCACATCCAGTCGTTCAAAGGTGGAAGAAGGTAGAAGCACCTCCCGTGTTAGAAGTGAAGGAAAAAGAGGAGGTAAAGGAAGTGAGAGGTGAGGGAGTGAGTGAAGCGGTACTGCACATACCTTCCGCTGTAACTGGAGGGTTTGAGCTAACACTTGAAGGTGTGAAGATCCACGCTAAGAGGTTGATAATTAGGAGGAAGGCGCAGGATGAAAAAGGAGGAGAGTAGGAAAGAGAAGGATAAGGGTGTAGATATTTACGATATAATTAGTAGTAAATTTTTAGAGAATTTATTGAAGTTTGGCGAGATAGAATTAGAGGATGTGATAATAGAAGCTGACAAGTTGGCGATGAAGATTCCACAGATGATCCCTTCACGTGTAAGGGAAGCGATACCTACTTTGGTGGTGCCAAAGAAGATCAAAGAAGTCGAATTCATCTATCCTAAAATGGAATGGGTAGGGAAGATTAGAGAGGTGAAGATCGGTGCAACGAAGGGTGAAGGTGGAACGAGAAGTAAATCGATCGTAATAGGTGGAGAGACCGTACCCCCATTTTATACATTTAGCCAACCTACACCTCATCCACCAGTCATCGCATTCGATATATTCGATATGAAAGTATCGTTACCGAAGGCTGTTAGGATGCACTTTGAAGATGTCATGGAAGATCCGGCCGAATGGGCGAAGAGGTGTGTGAATAAGTATAATGCTGAAGCGGTTAACCTTCATCTGGTAAGTACAGACCCGCTCATCAAAGATTCCCCTCCGAGTGAAGCGGCGAAGACTGTGGAGAAGGTTCTGCAGGCTGTAGATGTACCGATAACTGTCGGTGGTAGTGGGGATGCGAAGAAGGATATGGAGGTCTTCAAAAAGGTGGCTGAAGTAGCGGCGGGCGAGCGCATCATGCTAAACTCATTAGTAAAGGAGATGGATCTATCGAAGATCGCACCTATAATCAAAAACTATAATCATGTGGTCGTTGCATTCACACCCATGGATTTGGATGCAGCGAGAGAGTTGAATAGGAAGTTATTCGAATACTTCGATAAAGATCAGGTGGTGATGGATACCAATACGGGAGCACTCGGTTATGGGCTTGAATATGGGTTTACGGTGATGGAGAGGGCACGCCTTGCAGCTCTAAAAGGGGATGAAGAGCTTCAACAACCATTGCTAAGTGGTAGCACAAACGCGTGGGGGGCTAGAGAGTCTTGGTTAAAGATGGATCCAGAATGGGAGCCTAGAGAGCTTCGTGGCCCTCTATGGGAATTTACAACCGGTTTGACGATGATGTTCGCCGGAGCCGATTATATCATGATGATGCATCCAGTATCGATTCAAACGTTAAAGGATATCATCACTTATTTGACGAGCGGGCAGATCGCCCCTGAAGTCGATATCAGCAATTGGGTGAGTGCGAAGATTTAGGTGAATCACATGCCTGCCAAAGTCATCAGCCCGATCGAAGTCTACAAATACCTACCTAAAACGAATTGTAAAGAGTGTGGCGAACCGAACTGCATGGCATTCGCCGTTAAACTTGTAAATAGAGAGATTGAGCTCAACAAGTGTACCCCTCTACTCAAAGAAGAATACAAAGAAGCCTATAGAAAGTTGTGGGAGATGTTAAAGCCTCCGGTCAAGGAGGTAGAGATCGGGGTTGGGGATAAAAGGGTCAAGATAGGGGGCAAGTATGTTATACATCGCCACGAATTGACCTACAACAATCCGACGGCGATCGCGATAGATATCTCAGACGATATGTCTGAAGAAGAGATATTGAGGAGAATCAAGAAGGTGCAAGAATTTCGCTTTACTTATATAGGTACAACGCTGAAGTTAGATATGCTCGCCTTAAGATCTGTATCGAACGATAAAGCGAGATTTAAGGAGATGGTTACATTCGTTGCTAACAATACCGATCTACCTTTGATACTCTGCTCCTTCAATCCTACGATCATGGAGGCTGGGTTAAGGGTCGTTGGTGATAGAAAGCCACTCATCTACGCAGCAACCAAAGAGAATTGGAGAGAGTTCTTAGAATTTGCATCTATTTACAAGTGCCCACTAGCTGTATTTGCACCCAACGATCTAAAGATGCTCGGCTCCCTTACAAAGACGTTGATCGAGAATGGGGTGAGTGATCTGGTACTCGATCCGGGAACTGTGCCTAAAGGTGGTTTAGCGAATACTTTGAATGCCTTTACGATGTTACGCTGGAGGGCTATTAATGAAGGTGATGAAGCCCTCGGTTTCCCATTGATGGGGACTCCGATTACCGCTTGGATGGTTATGGATGGTGATCCGAGCTTAAAGGCCTGGTGGGAGGCTTGCATCGCCAATATGCTGATACTAAGATTTGCCGATCTTCTAATAATGCACAGTCTAGATGGATGGTCTCTACTACCGACGATGATCCTCAGGCAGAATATTTACAACGATCCGAGAAAGCCCGTCTCTGTTACACCAGGGTTGAGAGTATTTGGCAACCCTGATGAATATTCGCCAGTATTCATGACGACGAACTTCGCTTTAACATTCTATACGGTCAAATCGGATATTGAAGCTGGAAAGGTGGACTGCTATCTATTGGTTGTAAATAGCGAGGGGATAGCTGTGGAATGTGCCGTTGCTGGGAGGAAGATAACTCCGGAGTCGATCGCTGAGGAGTTGTTAAAGTCAGAAGTCGATAAGAAGGTCAAGCATCGAATACTGGTCATACCGGGTAAGGCGGCACGTCTGGCTGGTGCGATCGAAGACGCGACAAAGCTCACATGGAAGGTAGTCGTTGGCCCTATGGATTCATCGGAGATTCCAAAGTTCGTCGCTAATGAGTGGAAGAGGATCGTACAATCTGCCCAATAAAATGTGGTATGAGTAGATTATCGATCTCTGGCAAAGGCGGCTCCGGGAAGACCACTCTAACCGCATTATTACTAAAGGTATTGATTCAGAGTAAAGGGGATAGATCGATACTAGTTATCGATGCGGACCCGGCCACCAATCTTCCTGAAGCCCTTGGTTTAAAGGTTGAGAAAACCGTCGGTACGGTAACCAATGAATTGAGAAAGCAAATGGACCAGGATGCCCTATCTTTAGGTATATCGAAGGAGAGGTTGCTTGAAACGTGGGTCTATAATATATTGGTTGAAACTCCAAATTTTGATTTTTTGGCGATGGGCAGATCGGAAGGTGAGGGTTGTTATTGCTATATCAATAGCGTTTTGACGAGAATATTGGATGTAATCGCTGATAATTACGATATCATTCTTATGGATATGGAAGCGGGGTTGGAGCATCTAAGTAGAAGGACCGCGAAAGATGTCGATATACTTCTCATAGTTACCGACCCTTCGAAGATGGGCTTCGAAACCGCTAAAAGGATCAGAGAAGTAGCCGATGAGGTTCATATCAAGATCAAAAGGGCGTACTTGATCGGTAACCAATTTACAAGTGAGATGGAGGGGCTTTTGATGGGCCGAGCAAAGGAGATAGGTGTAGAGTATGGAGGATTTATTCCGACCGATCCAAATATCTACAGGCATAATCTTGAAGGAAAGCCTCTCTTACATCTACCTTCAGATAGCCCCGCAGTAATAGCAGCCGAGCAGATCGCGAAGAGGATAAATTTGTTATAATTGTGTAATCAGGCGTCGTTTTATACCTTACATCTAGCTTGTTGATACTCTCCTTAACTTTTTACTGGCTTCCCACCACGTGGGGAATAGTTCTCTCTTTCCGGGTATGGTAAAGGCTGCCTGATATTCATCCATAAAGTCCATATCCCTTAACATATCGAAGTACGCTATTAACTCGGCAACCTCCTCAGCCTTCTTTCTATAATCTTGTGATATCAAGGTTAGGTAAGCACCAGCCACAGAACCATTTCCTAAGATGTGAAACTTCGCCTTTGGGAACTCGGGTATCAGACCGATCGCTACACCGTTATTTATATCTAGAAAGCTACCGAAAGCCCCGCAGATGTATACATTCTTAATATCTGAAACTGATAACTTCATCTTCTTCAATAAAGATGATATCGCTCCACAGACGGAGGCCTTCGAGTCCATCAATATATTGATATCTTTTTGTGAAATAGTAATATCTTGGCCTATGCTCGTTTCGTTAGATGGGGCAATTATATACTCTAGACCATCAGCACCAACCCTTACATACTCTGATGATACACTACTATCGATCTTTCCAAAGACATCTAGAATCCCTGCACGAAACATCTCAGCCATTGCATCGATCAATCCTGAGCCACAGATACCCTTGGGCTTGATGGAGCCTATTACTGTGTAACTCGCTTTGAGGGTTTTAGGATCTATCTTCACATGGTCGATCGCCCCTTCGATCGATCTCGTTCCAAACTTTATACCCCATCCTTCGAATGCCGGGCCTGCAGCCGCTGTCGTTGAAAGTAACCATCCTTGGCTGCCCAGTATAACTTCGACATTCGTCCCAATATCGATCAGTAACGATGTTTCTTGTGATTCATGTACGTTAGAAACGATGATATCACCCACCGCATCTCCTCCAATAAATCTACTCACACATGGTAAGCAGTAGACCAAAGCCTTTGGGTTTACATTCATTCCGAGCATCTCTGCACTCATCTTGATCGGGTGCTTTTCAACAACCGCATCGACACTTAAGAGATGTCGAGCATCCATACCCGCAAATAAATATGTCATTATAGTATTACCAGCTGCACATACATCGATTATATCATGAGGTTCGATTTGATTCTTATTTACCAATCTTGAAATTAACTCGTTTATGGTGTCTATGACGGCCCTCTGCATATTGATCAGACCATCTTCTTTATCGATCGTGAAACCGATCCTCGAAACCA
Source organism: Nitrososphaerales archaeon (assembly GCA_025058425.1). Taxonomy (NCBI): domain Archaea; kingdom Thermoproteati; phylum Nitrososphaerota; class Nitrososphaeria; order Nitrososphaerales; species Nitrososphaerales archaeon. Next base: position 1,504 of record JANXEG010000044.1, on the reverse strand, counting down.
GATCTTCTCCATACATTAGTTGTTTATTGTAATCGGATGCTACATCTACGATATCCCCAGTCGATAAATTTACTAAATAAATGACGATCTTCGTTGTACCGATATCGATCGCAACTCCATAACACTTCTTAGACCGATCACCGATCTCAACATCGACAACCGTATAACGATCTGCCGCTCTTCTTATCGTCAATGTCAAACCTTTATCCCACTCTACAGATGCTTCCTTCAATCTTTGGAGGGCATCCGTAGATATATCGAGCCCCTTTGGGTACTTAAAGTGAAGTACATCCTCAACCTTTTTTACATGTTGTAAGGATTGAGGGTTAAGATACTCCTTAAATACGAAGGGCTTCGGCTCGATTTTGAAGATCTCTGCTTTTGATAGTATCTTTTGGCCCTCCACTCTACTTTCAGCCGGTATTAGGACTTCACAATCACTTAAGCAACGGGTCTGGCATGCCAACACATAACCCTGTGAGATTTCCATATCGGATAGAAGCTTCTCTTCTTTAGAGATTCTAGACTCTATTTCACCCTTTTTGATGATCACTTTACACTTTCCACATAGGCCTTTACCTCCGCACACATTTCTAATATTAATACCAGCCCTTTGAGCGATCTCTATGAGATTATCTCCCTTCTTCGCAGTAAATCTCCTTCCGAACGGTTGAAAGGTGATCGTTATCGATGTTCCAAGTGAGTCTCTTTGCATTCGATTTAGTGTTTTGCTAAAGAGGTTTATTTATCCATTTATATGAATAGGGCCGAATGAATATTATAAGGATATTTTTCAAATTTCTTACTAAATTTCTCATCAGATTCCGAAAAGCCTATAAGTCAGCCTTGAGCCCGAGATTACGAAGTAAGATGCGATCGATAATTGCATATAACAAAAGGCTTTTGAATACATATATTCTCTATAATAATCCAAGTTATGGGGGTGGTGTTAGAGTATGAGTAAAAGAGGCATCAGCATAAAGTTAGATAAGTTAAAGAGCGATATAATCGATATCAAGGGCCTTGAATTATCTGTAGGAAGGGTCATCACAGAAGAATGGACCGAACGGATGGGCCCAACCCCAGCTCCCACGTTGACGACTTTGAGAGAATGGGATTACAAACTCCTTCAACGCTATAAACCATTCTACATGCCTTACTGTGATGTATGTTGTTTATGCACCATGGGTAAGTGTGATTTGACACAGGGTAAGAGGGGGGCTTGTGGTATAGATATATGGTGCCAACAATCACGTATCGTCCTCATCGCGTGCTGCATCGGTGCTGCTACACATATCGCCCACGCAAGGCACCTCGTCGAATATCTAATTGAAAAGTATGGTCGTGACAGCCCAATCGATGTAGGAGCCGGTGTCGAGTTAGAGGCCCCGATAACGAGGTTGGTCTATGGTGAGAGGCCTAAAACTTTGGGTGATCTAGAGGAGGTATTAGATTATCTCGAAAATCAGGTTACACAACTCCTTGCATCGACTCACACAGGCCA
>JANXEG010000043.1 GCA_025058425.1 Nitrososphaerales archaeon | reverse complement strand
TCTAAATCGTAACCGCTCTTCGTACCATCCCTATCGATCGATGTGACCAATAACTCACCAGCACCTAATGCTTCACAACGCTTAGCCCATTCGATAACATCCAAACCCGTCGGTTTAGTACCACTATATGTATATACTTCGAACCATACATTACCATCTTCTTCGACCTTGCGTTTGCCATCGATAGCTACAACTACACACTGCCGACCGAATCGCTCGGCCAACTCCTTGATGAGCATGGGGTTTTCTACAGCGGCCGTATTTATAGAGACTTTATCTGCACCACTCGATAAGATCATCTTCACATCCTCCACACTCCTGATCCCACCACCAACGATGAATGGGATATCTAGATGGGATGCTACATTACGTACCATCTCTATCAGAATCCTCCTCTTCTCTACAGATGCGGTTATATCGAGGAAGACCAGTTCATCGGCACCATCATCCCTATACTTTTTGGCGAGCTCTACGGGGTCGCCTATATCCCTCATATCACGAAAGCGAGTCCCCTTTAACACCCTACCGTGATCTACATCTAAGCATGGTATGATCCTCTTCGCCAAATTCATACTATACCCCCACACCTTTTGATCAATAGGATCGCCTCTTTAAGGTTTATAGTACCTTCATATAGGGCTTTCCCTAAGATCACACCCCTCACACCCAGATCTCTTAACTTTATCATATCTTCGATACTCCTTACACCACCGCTCGCAAAGATCTCTACACCCTTCACACCCCTTATCGACTCGATCGTAGATAGATCTGGCCCGCTCAATCCACCATCCCTATCGATCGAGGTCAATAGAAAGAGCTTCACACCCTCACCCTTAAATCGGTTTAAAGCATCTATAAGGGAGAATTCTGTAGACCTCCTCCAACCATCGACCATGACGATACCGGATCTATAATCGAGGGCGACCATGACCCTCTCACTCCCGTACTCTCTCAGTAAACCTTTTAATTCGATTGGGTTTTTGAATGCCAACGTACCCAACACAACCCTATATACACCCTCTTCGAATAACTCCTTCGCATACTTCGAATCCCTAATACCTCCACCCACCTGAACCGGGATATCCACCGACTTTACTATAGATAGGATCGATGGGCGATTACAACCTCTACCCAAGGTCGCATCCAAATCTACGATATGTAATCCATCAACCCCTAGATCCATCCAATTCTTAGCAACCGACGATGGTTCATCACTATACACCTTCATCGAGCTCGGATCGCCCCTCGTAAGCCTCACCACTTTACCATCCATGAGGTCGATGGAGGGCCATACTTCCAATCTGCTCACCGCCTACATAGCTCAAGAAAGTTCCTCAATATTTGATTCCCAACCTCACCAGACTTCTCTGGATGAAATTGAGTCCCAAAGATATTCTTATTAGCTACGATCACGGGAAATGTGATACCATAGCTAACCTCTGCAATACAGATACTCGATTCGTTGGGCTTTGGATAGTAGGAGTGTGCGAAGTAGACCCACGAATTATCTTCGATTCCATCCACAAGTTTATGTGACTTCTTTACCTTAAGGCGATTCCAACCTATGTGAGGGATCTTCACACCCTTTGGTAGTTTCAATACCTTGCCCAATAGTAACTTTAGACCATCTCCATGACCTTCTTCACTCTCTTCAAATAAGAGTTGCATGCCCAAGCAGATCCCGAAGATTGGGGTACCTTTATTCACGATCAAATCAATATATGCAGCATTTTGAGTTAGATGTCTGGAAGCGTGTGTAAAGTTTCCTACACCGGGTAGAATTATACCATCAAATTCACCCTTCTCCAAATATGGCGTTATATATGCATCGACACCTAACCTCTCTAAGGCACACTTTATACTAAAGAGATTACCGACACCATAATCCAATATCGCTATACGCAACTACATAACACCCTTCGAGCTCGGGATATCTCTACGCTTTACATCGCTCGAGACCGCCTGCCTCAATGCCAGTGCCAATGCTTTGAACGCTGCCTCAACCTTATGGTGCTCATTATCACCATACTGGACCTGTATGTGAACCGTCGCCTGTAGAGAATGGGTAAAGGATCGAATAAAATGGTAGATATCCTCCCTCACAATACCCTCTACATTATCTTTCTCTATCTTTAGATTCAATACGCAGAATGGCCTCCTTACCAGATCTACACTCACATAAGCCAAGGATTCATCCATAGGCACCATCGCGTAACCAAATCTTGAGATCCCCTTACGCTCACCCAGTGCTCTATTTAAACTCTCACCAAGGCATATCGCCAAATCTTCGATGATGTGGTGCTGTAAATCGCCCTTAGCCTCCACCTTTATATCGAATGAGCTATGAGTGGCGAGGGTCTTTATCAGATGATCAAGGTACTTTATACTCGTATCTACCTCTGCCTTCCCTTCACCATCTACATTCAATTCTACTAAGACCTTCGTTTCACGAGTCTCCCTTTCGACCCTCCCGATCCTCATAACCTTCACCTAAACCTCCTCAAAACCTTTGGTAATTGATTTACCGATTGTAACACTACATCAGCCCCTCGATCCAAGAAGAGCCTTAATTGGTCCTGAGCTTCACATCCATACCGACTGATATATATACCAGCAAAAAGGAATCTGTTCACAACTTTATTCGCCCTCTCTTCCATCAATAAGTCTTCGGTAGAGTTACCCACATACATTACTTTAGAGGCACCGAGTAGACCATCGGCAGCCTTTAATAATGGGTATGGGGCGGGCTTTACGAGCTCCATCAATTCATCTTTGGTCAACCCTTCCTTCAGCAGATCATCGGCAGAAAATACCATCGCTTCGAGATTAAAGTAACTCATGAGCTTTCCTAAGGTCTTTTGAGTGGCGTAGTAACCTCTACCCGAAGCGATACCCAGTTTACCTTCACCAAGGAGGTTCAAAAGTTCCTGTAGAGTTTCTTCCTTGACCATCAGCCTCTCATTCTCTATCATCCCCAGACCGAGTCTGAACTGCGGTTCGATTTTATACACCCTTTCAAATATTTCACTCCCCAAGTACGCCTCTTCAAAGAATGTAGTAACTAGGCTCTCCCCTATCTTACCTGGGTATTTAAGGAATTCTTTGAACGTGGTTAGAGATTCGCCATTCAAAAAGCCCTCTAAGGAGCTAATCCCTGAGCTATCGGCCATCCTTGCCAAGTTGAATAGGCCCTTCTGCAACTTCTCAATATTCAGTTGCACATCCTTCATAACGTTCGTACTCTTTAGTGATGAGGAAACCTCCATCAACCTCTCCTTAGCTTTCTTACAGAGCTCATTCGGTAACCTTCTGTAAATATCTGTAAATGTGCTCTGAAAATCTTTTGGGAGTTGTGAAAATATGTAAAGGAGTATTATGTAAGAGGTATCCCAATCGTTATTGAATCCTCCACTCATTCGTAATTGGTAGATAAGATTCATAGGTACAAAATCTTCAGGGAGTTCTATTCCTAATAATTGTGAAAGGATATAATTTACGGTGATCTGAATCGTCTTATCATATGAATCGCTCGCATCGATCAATACACCATCACAATCGAAGATTATCCCATCCACTCGTTCGATCGAATCTACAGAGTCTGCTCTTATGTAGCAAGTACCATCCAGATCTAACTCGATATAACGATAATGGTTCAAACCACAGATCAATCTTCCTTAAGCCTCTCCTCTACAGCTAGCCAATGATTGTAAAGACCCTCTATAGTAGCGACCGTGCGAATGGTCTCGGCAGATCTCCTTAAATATTCCTTTGAGCACTTCACCACATTTATTCTTTTAACAAAGTCCAGTATCGATAGGGCTGAGTAGATCGAAGCAGATCCACCAGTGGGGAGGACGTGATTCGTCCCTACATAGTAATCACTCATAGTAGAAGGGGAGTATTCACCGAGGAGTATGAGCCCAGCAGAATCGATCTTATCTACATACTCATCGGCCCCTTCCACCATGATTTCAAGATGCTCTGGAGCAAATAGATTCGCAAACTTAATTACTTGATCCATACTTTCACATATGGCGATAAAGCTTCTATTCGATAGCGCATTCTCCACAATCCCCCTCCTCTCTATAGATGGTAGAATTTTTTTGAGAAGATCGATTATTCGATCGGCTATATCTTTAGAGGTTGTCACTACACCACATATACTCTCTTCACCGTGCTCAGCCTGTGAGATTAAATCTCTCACCACGTTCTTCAGATCGGTTTTATGGTCTGCGATTATCAACAGCTCTGTAGGCCCTGCGAGTATATCTATCGATACATCACTAGAAACGATCTTCTTCGCTACAGTCACATATATATTGCCCGGACCGACGATCTTCTTCACGGGCTTTATACTCTCTGTACCGTAAGCTAATGCCGCTATCGCCTGTGCTCCACCGACCCTATAAATCTCCTTTACACCACAGATGTCAGCTGCGACCAATGTAAGTGGATTTAGGGTCTTCGACCTTGATGGTGGGGTACAGATGGCGATTCTAGGCACACCAGCAACGATCGATGGTATAGCGGTCATCAACACAGAGCTCGGATAAGATGCCCTTCCACCCGGAACATAGCACCCTACACTCTCAATAGGTTTGATATGGTTGATGATCTCTACACCTTTGTTGCGTATTCTCCATCTCAACCCCTTTAAATTCCTCTCTTCTACTCTCATGATATTCTTCTTTATGACCTTCAGGGCCGAGATCTCCCTCTCACCGACCTTTGAATATGCCTCATCGATCTCCTCTCGTTTGATCATGATCTCATCTCTATCCAATTTCACACCATCGAACTTTTCGGTGTACTCTATCAATGCCGCATCACCCCTATCGATAACATCTTGAATGATCTTCTTCACATCCTGCTCGATTCTTCGATCGATGTATTTGATAGATCGTAACTTATTCAATTCATCGATTATAGATTCTAATCGCTCATCTGTAACCATTTCAACCCTTATCAATCATTATCACTTTTCTTGACGATATCTTCTAACGATAGGATCTGTTGAGGTTCATGTACGACGAGGCCTTGGGCAAGCCTACGGAGGATCGGTAGCAACATTTGGAACTCTCGTTTATCTATAACTGTGTTCACAGAGTACCATCCCTTTTGAGATAATGGGCTCACCGTAGGTTTCTTCAATGCGGGTAACTGTTTGAGTAATTCATTTAGATTCTCTTTCTTTACATTCACAAATATGTGAAGTTTCTTTTCACCATCTAAGACACCCTTCAATAGTGTGAGTATATCGTAGATCTTCTCACACTTCCATCTATCCTTCATAGCCTCTCTATTGGCGATCAATATAGCCGATGATTCGAGGATCTTCTCAATGATCTTTAGGTTATTCTGCTCTAACGTAGTACCGGTCTCTGTGATATCGATGATCATATCCGCTTCTTCGGGAGGTTTCGCTTCTGTAGCACCGAAGGAGAGGTAGATCGTCACCCTTGGATTACTCCCTTTTCTCCACCAGGGAGTTACAGTTAAAGGATCCTCATCACCGTAGAGCTCCTTATAGATGGGGTTTGACTTTATATACCAAGATGCAAGATTCAAGTATTCTGTTGAAATCCTTAGATCCTTCTTCTCCCTATGAAAGGCTTTGAGCATATCAGATAGTGAGTTGAAAGGAGAGTTTTGTGGTATTGCACATACTAATTTAACCCGGCCATACTCTAAATTCAAGAGCTTCTCTACTTGAGCGTTCGTCTCCCGTATCCAATCCTCACCTGTAATACCCACGTCATGCAATCCTTCTGCCACACTTACGGGGATTTCTTGAGGCCTTAGTATCTTCAGTTCGATCTCTGGATCGCTGATGATAGGCCTATAGGTTCTATCGCTACCATAGATTTTATACCATGCACGCTCGAGGATGTTAAATGTAGCTTTCTCCAGTGAACCTTTCGGTATGGCGAATTTGACCTTATTCAAACTTATCGTCCACCTCAATATTTATACCAAGGATCCACTTTAATACATCTCGTTTTAACCATTTATATGAATTATTCTTATTACCGATGAAGGTAATCGCCTTCTATGAAGATAGACACTCCCTCCAGCTGGAAGGGGAGGAGGATCTTATATTTAAATGTAGCCTTTAAAGGGTGTTGATGGAAGGTCATTTCAAATACCTAGGAATATTCTAGAATAGAAAGGTTAAAATCATCCTAAATTCTTTAATAGTGCGGTAAAGGTATGTTCAATCACTATCTACAGATTTGGGGTTTGCAAGGTTGGGAGATTATACTCATAGCTGCGATAATACTGATTTTATTCGGTGCGAAGAAGATCCCTGAACTTGCCCGATCACTTGGACGTGCAAAGGCTGAGTTCAAGAGGGGGCAGGAAGAAGTCGAAGAAGGTGTGAGTGAGAAGGAAAGGTTGGAAAAGGTTGCGAAAGAATTAGGTATTAGTACAGAAGGCAAGAATGTTGAAGAGTTGCGAAAGGAGATTCAAAAGGCTCTCGAAAAAGGCTCTTGATAAATAGCACTCATTATATAGAAGTAGTAGGAGTAGTAGAAGTAGCGTTGTATAGATTTTGTAGTTGTTGTAAATGAAGGTCTTTGGAGTTTGAATCATAGTGGATAGAGGTTCGGTCGATAAGATCGATGGCGACCGTAATCCTCTCTGGAGGTTTGAGTAAAAGAATGGGTTCAGATAAAGGATTATTGATCTTAGGTGATAAACCATTAATTTTACATATCATCGAAGTTGTGAAGAATTTCTCGGATGAAATCATCGTTGCCATAAGTCGGAACTCCAACATTTTAAACTACAAGAAGATATTGCCCGATGATGTATACTTAGTGATCGATCTACTCCCTAAGCAGAGCCCAGTGGTAGGTATCTATAGTGGGTTGTCTAGAGTGACTACAGATTATGCCTTTATAGTATCTTGTGATACACCTTTTGTGAATTCAAAGGTCGTTAAATTCTTATTTGAAGAGGCGATAGATTTTGATGCCGCTATACCTCGATGGCCCAATGGTTTTATCGAACCATTACACGCAGTATATAGGGTGGTGAGTACTTTAAAGTCAGCCAAGGAAGCATATGAAGCTAACGAATTGAGGAATTTAGATATCGTTAAGAGGTTAAAAAGGGTAAAGTATATACCTATAGATAAGATTAGAGAATTCGATCGAGAATTATACACATTCTTCAATATCAACACACCTGAAGATTTCGAACGGGCTATTAAGATTATTGAGAGTAAAAAAGATAAAGATAAGGATAAATAAAACCATGACGATTGGTCTATCGTTTCGATCTTGGTGCACACCATTAGGAATACCATCATAAATTATTTTGAAGTGACCAAACCGAAGATCTGGTCTCTACTCTTATTCACGGCCATCGGTGCATTTATTGTAGCTAGTGAAGGGCAGATCCCTTACGATCGGTTATTTCTCATGATCGCCGCCGTAACGCTCGGCTCTGCTGGGGCGAATACACTCACAAATTATATCGATAGAGATATCGATAGCGTTATGAATCGCACAAGGTTGAGGCCCATACCATCTAGAAGGATCTACCCTGCCGTTAAAGCCCTCTACTTCGGCCTAATCCTTGTGATCTTATCATTTATCACTTCATACATTTTAAATCCACTCACACTTATCCTGATGATGCTGGGCATCTTCGATAATGTTATAATCTATAGTAAGATCTTCAAAAGGAAGAATCCTATCAATATAATCGTTGGAGGTTTCTCTGGTGGCATACCAGCGTTGATCGGTTATTCGGCTGTAAAGGGCTTCATTGATACCATTTCACTTATTATAGCAGCGTTGGTGGTGTTGTGGATCCCGACTCACATATGGAGCCTTGCCATCAGATATAAAGAGGATTATATCGCTGCAAAGGTGCCCATGCTCCCTGTAGTCGTAAGTGAAAAAGTAGCGGTAAGGTGCATAGGTTCAACCTCTCTACTCATGTTCATATTTAGCATAATACCATTCTTGCTCAATATATTCGGCACAATCTATCTTATCACAGCTATTATCTTTGGAGGGGCGATGTTCTTATTGAATCTATGGCTCATCGCAAAGCCGACCAAAGAAAGGGCTTGGATAGTATTCAAATTTTCTAGCCCCTATCTTGCGTTGATCTTTACCGCCATGATCTTGGATGTCTTATTAAGGTAGATAGCTAGAATGATTAGGATAAATAGGATTAGGATGATAGGTGTGAAGAATAGGGAAGATTTAGCGAGAACGATCGGTCGATTTCATAAGACTTATGTAGTGTGAAGGATTATTGATACGTTGATGGTAGCGTTAAAGGCGGTAATACTGGCTGGAGGTTTGGGGACCCGTTTAAGGCCATACACATTCTTCCTTCCAAAACCGATGCTCCCCCTCGGACATAAACCGGTCTTGGAGCATATAATCGATTGGTTAAGGGATAATGGTATATATGATATCATCATCTCGGTCGAATATTTGAAGATGTTCATTGAAGGTTACTTTGAGGATGGGCATGAATGGGGGGTTCGAATCAGTTACGCCCATGCTAAAAGGCCTTTGGGCACGGCTGGCCAATTAAAGGTCGCTGAAAAGTACATCGATGGAACATTTATCTGTATATATGGTGATACGATCTTAAATTTCGATTTAAAGGATGCATTGAACTTTCATAAGGATAAAGGTGCGCTGGCGACGATGATCCTCAAGCCCTACAAGATCTCCTTGAAGTACGGCTTTATCGAAATCGATGATGATGGTGCTATCAAAAGGTGGAGGGAGAAGCCAAAAGTGAGTGGGTTGATAAATACTGGGTGTTACATCATGGAGCCTCGATTCCTTCAATACATCCCTACAGATGTTATGTATGGTATGGATAGGGCGTTTAAGAATGCTTTAAGGGCTAAGGAACGCATATTCGGTTATATTACAAAAGGCGAGTTCATCGATATAGGTGATAAAAAGACCTACTTGGAAGCGTATGAGAAATACTTGAGGAGGCTCGGTAAGATTTTATAAGGCTACGTGACATACTTCTTGATAAGTTAGAATTGGAGTTGATAGAAGCATGGTACTTGAATCGGTAGAGGTTGAAAGGGTCGATCGACACGGGCTCTACCGTGATTACGTCGATTGGCCACACCATGCTAAAGAAGCGTTAAAGATCGATGTCAAATGCCCAGAAAGTATCGAGGCCCATAGGATCGTCATTGGAGGCATGGGTGGCTCGGGTATTATTGGGGATATTCTACAGGATTGGCTTCAATTTAAGATCGATATCCCTATCCATGTGGTAAAGGATTACCACTTACCTAGATTCGTTGATCGAAGAAGCTTCGTAATCGTTATAAGCTGTTCAGGCGAAACCGAAGAAGCGTTGAGTATATTGGCTGAAGCGTTAAAGAGAGGCGCAGCGATTGCAACGATATCTTCTGGAGGGATGCTGGAAGAGGTAAGTGTAAGAAAAGGTATTTGCCATACGAAGATTAAAATGCTACTCACCCCTAGATCGTCTTTACCCTACATGCTCTATACATCGGCCAAGGTTTTACTCAAGTCAGGGTTGATAGATGGTTTTGATGATGAATTAAAAGGCTCGATAAGTGTTTTAGAAGATGTAGGTAGATCGATCTTACCCACCATCGATCTTGAGCAGAATATTTCGAAGCAGATCGCAGACTGGCTCCATCTATGCCTACCTGTAATCTACGCTTCAAGCCTTCACCGTTCGGCTGCGATCCGATTTAAGAATTCATTAAATGAAAATGCGAAGGTTCATGCCTTGGTAGAGATCTTACCTGAATTGTGCCATAACGATCTTGCGACTTGGTTAAGGGATGGTATAGAGGGTTGGAGACCTCTATTTATCAGATATCCGAATGAACCTATCGAGGTTTTTGAGAGGTTCAACGCAGTTAAAGAGATCATCGAAGATTCTAATGTCGATGTGATGGAGGTGATGTCTAAAGGCAGATCCGATCTAGATTACATAATCTCGATGATATACATCCTAGATTTTGCATCGATCTACTCTGCCATTTTAAGGGGGATTGATCCAACTCCGATACAAAATATCGATCGATTGAAGGCGACTTTAGGAAAGAGGTTAAAGTATGTGGAGAGATTTGTGAAGATCTGATATAAACCTAAACCACACCTACCAATTCGGCCAATTCCCTTCTAGATGCTGC